>QHPC01000178.1 GCA_003218915.1 Verrucomicrobiota bacterium | reverse complement strand
AAAGGACATTCTGGATCAAAAGTGCACTTTAACCACGAATCGACACGAATGAACACGGATCATTGCTGCGATGATGGCCCCGGCCGTCCGCGTTTGACCTCAGAGACGATTTTTTCGCTCGTCGCACGGCGTCCATTCAATTAAAAGCTCATTAAGTTGAGCGATGCAGTTTTCAACAACTGGTAATTAACCTTGAGGCGGCATGCGGAGAAAAAGTTTCGCTGCACACGCGATAGTCTCAATATTCCTACTCCTATCGACTGATACGAGCCAGGTGACGGCCGCCAATATGCGCAGCTTTATAGAAGCTGTCCGGAGAAAGGCGACTGTCGTCTACGTTGGCTCTATTAAAGAAGTGCGTCTACTCACACGAACGAAGTTCGACATCAAAGCGCGGGCAGTTGTGGACGTGCTATCGGTGATGCGAAGTCCTGGGATGAACCCTCGCGAAGCTACCATCGAATATTCAAGTTATGACGATAAAACGCCAATGTTAGCGGGCGGTCCACAGTATCAATTACAGCCTGGCGTCAAAATTGTCGCGTTCGCAAACTCCTTCGCAAGCAACATTCCCCCAGGATATCTCCTTCAGGGTAGCCGCGAGGAGTTGCTGCATCGTCTTGAAGCACTCCGCGACGCTCTTAGCCACATGTCTCCCGACCAACTTAAGGTGCATGAGATTAACGAGGAAGATCGTCGTATTCAGCTCGAGTTGTACGAAAAGCATCCTCGAGGAAGATCGCTTTCGTTGGCGCAAATGGTGCTGGATCGTCAAGCGACGCAATCGTCACGTCGACAGCGTCCGAATCTTTGGCGTCCTCGAAAAACAAGTGCGTACCGCAGCATGCAGCAAAACAGCGAATCCGATTTGCATGCGCGATTTTGCGCGACTCACCTTTTGTTACGACGAGATCTTCGCGAGGCACCGATCCCCAGGTGATATAGGGCGCACCCGCGCTTCGCTGGCAATCAATGCAATGACAATCAAGCACAGCAATAGGCCGACTCTTCAACACATAGCGTGTCCCGCCGCAAACGCATCCACCAGTCAACTCCATAGAATTCGTTTAGCGCACTCTAACCAAGGATCGATGCGAATGAACCGAAATCTGTAGCCGTCGGTCGCTGACCGCGGCGCCTTCGTCCTTCATCCTTTTTGCTTTCTATTTCGCTTTGGTAACCCCGGCTGACTGCGCGCCAAGCTTCCGATCGAAAAACTGCGCAGTTTCTTTGTAGGCGCGAATCCAGCTCTCGCGGCGGAGCAGCTCATGGATTTCGTCGGGAAACACCAGTTCCTCAAGATCGACGTTCTGTGCATGTAGTTTCTCGACAAGATCCGTCGTTTGTTGGAACGGCACGTTCCGGTCGTCATCGCCGTGAACGAACAGCACCGGGGAGCGCCATGTTGCGGCGCTCGCCACCGCCGAAGATTTGAACGCGAGGTCGCGCGCTTCCTTCACGTCCGGCGCCGCGTCCACGTTCTCGGTCACCCACATCGGCAGAAAAGTCGCCCAATCATGCACACCGTGAAAATCGACTCCGGCTTTGAAAATATCTGAGTTCCGCGCCAGACCCATCGCAGTGAGGAATCCCCCGTAGGAGCCGCCCCATAATCCGATCCGGTGCGGATCGACGTTGTGGAGCGTTCGTAAAAACTTCCCGCCTGCCACCACGTCTTTGTATTCAGACGCGCCGCGCCAGACGGATTTCGGCGGTTCACGGAATGCGCGGCCGTACATGATGCCTAGCCGGTAATTCACCGAAAGCACAGTGTAGCCTTTACTCGCGAGATACTGATTCATCCCGTAGGCATTGTAGTAATACTGCATGTAGTGCCACCCGAGCAGCATCTGCCGGATTGGACCGCCGTGCGTGAAAATCAGCGCTGGTCCCCGCTCCGTTTGGTTTTTCGGAACAAAGAGCTGGCCGTGAATTTCGAGCCCGTCCTCGCTTTTGAACACCACCTGCTTTGGCGCGACGAGCTGCGCCTCCGGAAACTCCGGCGGGACTGCGTTCTTCGCAATCAACTCGCGGCCGTTCGGCGTGACACGATAAGGCATCGACGGCGACGTCGCAGTTGAACCGAGGCAGAGCACGTTCTTGCCGTCGCTTGCCTCCACCGGATTCCATTCGATCGTTTCGCCATTCGTTAGGGCCTGCGGATCGCCACCCGTCGCGCTCACCCGCCAGATGTGGCGGCGATCGACGTCACTTTGGTTTGACGTGTAAAGAACGCTGTGCTTGTCCGCGCTGAGCACGACTTCTTCGACGTCGAAATCGCCTTTGGTGAGCAACTGCGTCGGCCCTCCATCGGCCCTAATCGAGTAGAGATGATTTCGCCCGTCTTTTTCCGAAGCGAAGATGATCCGGCCGTTGTCGGTGAATTTGAGCGACTGGAAAGCGAAGAGGGGCAGCGAATCCTCCATTCCCTTGCCGCTGCGAAACAGCTCACGACCCTCGCCCGTCTGCGCGTCTGCGATCCAGAGCGACCACGGCCGCGGGAACTCTGGAATTAGCGGACGCTTAAACTGCGCGCCGGGCTGGCGAATGAACACAATCCGTTTGCTGTCCGGTGACCATTGTGGGGCGGCATCACGATTCGTGCTCGGCGCCAGATACGTGATCTTTTTCGTTGCCAGGTCAATGACGGCGATAAACGAGTGGTCTTTACGATTCGACCGAAACGCGATCCGCTTTCCATCCGGCGACCAGCGCGGCATATCGCTCTCGCCGAGCAACTCCTCCAGCTGCTCCGCTTTCTTTTTGCCATCGAGAGATGCGATCCAAATGTGCTTCTTCTCCGGCCAGACCACCGTTTTCGAGTCGGGCGAAATCTGGAGATCTTCGCAGCCCTCTTCGCTGCAACCAATGTCACCGAGTAAGCGCGGCTTACTGCCGCCCACATCGACTACCCAGGCCTGTTGTTTCGGCAGTTTTGCCACGCTCAATGGATTTGCTGATGTCCCTTCCTTGTTCAACTCCGTGCCGCGCGCATAGACGATCGTTTTCCCGTCTGGCGACAGCCGCACGCTGGCCATCTGCTGACCTTCATCGCCTGTATAATGGGTCACTTGCCGCGGCACGAAATCCGGCGCATCCGCGACCCAGATGTTGCGCTCCCCTTTATTGTCGAAAATCCAGGCCACACGCGGCGCATGCGCCGCAGCGGTTAGGCCGGAAGGAAACGGCGCGCTGAGCACCTGCTCGATGGTGAATGCTTCGGCAAAACAACAGGCCGGCAAAAGAACAGAAACGACAGCGACACAACGGAGCGGAGTTTTCACAGCGGCGCGACTCTACTCGCCCTCGCGAGCGCCGTCGAATTCCACTCGGGCGTAACGCAAGCACCCGACCATATCGACTAATCCTTTTCTCTTTCGCGAAAAGTCTGGTCAATTGTGAAACGTCTGGCCATACTCGGCAACTCTGCGGGCAAACAACGGAAGAAAAATTATGATTCACTTAATCTGGTACATTGTTGTTGGGTTGATCGCGGGGGTTATCGCGAAATCAGTGATGCACGTACACATGACGATTTTCTGGACAATCGTGCTCGGCATCATCGGATCGATCATCGGCGGCGCGGTTACCCACATGTTTTCGCACCCCACAACCGGACGATTTCATCCCGCCGGCCTCATTTTTTCCACACTTGGCGCGATCCTGGTACTCTACGTTTGTCTTAAACTGAACATCCATTTTCCCCGCGTTCTCTAACCGGGAAAGAGGAAAACTGTACCCGTGGTCGTCGACCGCGGCCTCTTGGTGTAGAGGCGGCCGCAAGCCCTTCAACACTCAACCACTAACTCTCAACCTCTTCCGTTCGGCCATTCGCCGCTGCTCGGCTCAAGCCCGATAAATCTTATGCCTCCCGATATCGAGTGTCGTTACCCACGAGCCATCGATCCGGAATATCACTCGCAGATCCGCTTCGATCACAGCCGCAAATCGTGTGTTTCGCTCTTGCCGATAATTCATGGATTTCGTGTGATCCTAATGACGGATGAAACGGATCGCTTTTGAAGACCTGCCAGACACGCCGAACCGACTTCTTTTGCTCCGGCCTAAGTTTGTAAAAGTTCCGCCAGAATTTCTCGACCGCGCGGTAATTGTAATTCACGCGTCCGGCGGCGTCTCATTCAGCGCGGTTTCCATCGACACGAACCGCTGCTGATTGAAATCGTCCAACGCATCGATGAAATCCTGTGGAATATCCGCCGATTCGCGCATGCGCTGCACAAGGCGTTCCCGCTCCGACCTCGGCAAAGCTTCGATCTCCTTGAATATTTGTTCGGCAGTCATCTGAATTTGACGTTAGCAGAATCATTCATCTCTTCCAAGCGATAGCAATTATCCGCTGACATTTATCCGCCAAACAAGCGAGATGAGGCAAAAATGAACCGCACGGACCCCAGCTTTTCGATTCGAGCGCAATCTCAACACTCAACCATCAACTCTCAACTTTCCGGCCCTTGGGGCGCGCTCACCGTAGCAGTGCGCTTTCCCATTCCGCCGTCAGATGGGCAAGATCGTGAGACAACGCGGAGAGATCGCGATTGATCGCAATTGCGCTGCCACCCGGTTGGTAAGCAGCCGGATCTTCCAGCGCCGCGGCTAGTTCTTTCTGTTGTCCTTCCAACGCCGCGATTTTCGTCTCGAGTTCGTGCATGCGGTTTTCTTTTTCGCGCCTCGCTTTGGCAATCGCATTACGCGAGTCCGCTTCCAAACGCTTCTGTTCCTTTTGTTTTCTTGAACCGGAGCCGGTTTGCTTTCTTAGCTCTTGATTCTGGCCGTCGATCTCCGGCGCATCGCGACCCGCAGTCAGGGCGATGCGCGCGGATGTGGCTTTTGATTTGTCCAGGTAGTAATCGTAATCGCCGGGATAGAATGTCAGTTTTCCACCCGTGCGGTTCGCACCTGCGGTTACGTGCAGAACGCTTGTGGCGATGGCACGGATAAAATGAACGTCGTGACTAATAAAGATGAGCGTCCCGTGATATTGCTTGAGCGCGCCGATGAGGGCATCGATCGAGCCGACATCGAGATGTGTCGTCGGCTCGTCCATGAGCAGAAGGTTCGGCGGATCGAGCAATAACCTGACAAGGGCCAGTCGCGATTTTTCACCACCGCTCAAAACCGCGATGGTCTTGAAAACATCGTCGCCGCGAAACAAGAAAGAACCGAGCACAGTGCGCGCGGTTTGTTCGGATACGGGATTGGGCATATCGCGTGCGCTATCGAGAGCGGTGTGGCTCGCGTTGAGCACGTCGATTCGGTTCTGCGAGAAATAACCTGTGAGCACATTATGTCCGAGTTCGCGCACGCCATGCTGCACGGGCAACACGCCGGCGAGCAGCTTGAGAAGAGTCGATTTTCCCGCGCCATTCGGGCCGACAAGCACGGTGCGTTGACCGCGCTCGGCATGGAATTGCATTCCGCGATAAACAACGACGTCGCCATAGGCATGATCGACATCTTTCAACGTGATCACGCGCAGACCGCTGCGCACCGGTTGCGGGAAATGGAACTTGATCGTCTTTCCGCGCGCGACCGGGGCCGCGATTTTTTTCATGCGATCGATCTGTTTCAGCTTGCTCTGTGCTTGCGAAGCTTTGCTTGCCTTGGCGCGAAATCGATCGGCAAACAATTGCAACGACGCGATTTCTTTCTGCTGATTTTTGTAAGCTGCGAGCTGTTGTTCTTCGCGCGCGGCTTTCTGCTCGATATAACTGTCCCAGTCGCCCCGATAACGCACCAGTTTCGAGTGCGCGATCTCGACGATGCTGGCGACAAGCTGAGTCAAAAACTCGCGATCGTGCGAGATCATGACAATCGCGCCCGGATAAGTTCGCAGATATTCCTGGAACCATTGCAGTGATTCGAGATCGAGATGATTCGTCGGTTCGTCGAGCAGAAGGAGGTCGGGTTCCATCACGAGCAACCGTGCGAGATGACCGCGCATGATCCAGCCGCCACTTAAGGCGCCCGCCGGGCGATCGAAATCGGTTTCGCGAAAAGCCAGTCCGGCGAGGACCCGTTTTGCTTTTGGTTCGAGCTCCCACCCGCCGTGCTCGTCAAAAACATGGAGCGCATTGTGATAGGCCGCGTCGGCACCGGGATCAGCGATCCCGGCTACAGCTGCTTCGTGCTCCTTGATCACTTTCTGCGCGTGCACCAGCTCAGGTGAAACGGCGAGGGCAAGTTCGAGCACGGTTTCGTCTCCGGCGGCAGCGGTTTCCTGCGGAAGAAATCCGATCGTTGCGTTCCTCTCAATCGCGATTGTTCCCTTGTCGGGCGAGACATCACCGAGCAGCAGCGCAAACAAGGTTGACTTGCCAGCCCCGTTGGGCCCAACCAATCCGATCCGATCGCCCCGATTGACCTGGAGCGAAACGTCATCAAAGAGCGCCCGGCCGGCGAAAGATTTTGAAAGTTGTGAAACGGTCAGCATTGCGGAAAGCGCGCAGTGTCCCCTTGTTCGGTACCCGGCGCAACTCCCGTCGTGCGAGCAGACATCGCTTTATCTTAGGATCGATACCTAATAGTAAGTATCCTTAAACAAGCAGGATTAAAATGAGCGATGACGCAAATCTGGAAGGCG
>QHPC01000265.1 GCA_003218915.1 Verrucomicrobiota bacterium | reverse complement strand
TTCCACCGGGCTAGCCTGCGATACAAACCGGGCCAGGTAGTTGCCATTGAAAGTGAAGGTCAATGTTCCGAAGTTGCCGCGGCCGAACACCGAGGTATCCAGTTGATAGAACGCCTCGTAATCGAGGCCTTCGGTGATTCGGCGAGCCAAGTTCTGCCCGAGAGTGTTTACGCTCAGGACCGCGCCGGTAACGGGATCGCGCCTAATCAGGTCCGACCATATACCACCCGTCGGAGCGCCGTTAGGCAGGGTCCCCGTGCGAGTATCCCAATTAGTACCCACAACGATGTCGGGGGGTTCACCGAAGGTGCCGTTGCGCAAATCGATATGATAGAAGTCCGCGCTTAGCGTGAGTCCCTTGATAAATTTCGCGGGGGTCCAAACAGCACCGTAGGTCCATTCATAAGCCACTTCCGCGTTCACGTTCGGATTGCCGCCGATAGTTTCTTTAATCGGAGCGTCTGGTGGAGTTAAGCCGGCTGGGTCATCCACGAGCACGGCGCGCTGAGCTTGCGACGTGTACACTTCGGCAAGGGCCGGAGCGTGATAAGCTTCGTTATAAGTCGCGCGCAACGTCAGCGATGAATCGATTGGCTGCCAGCGAAAGAAGAGCTTGGGCTTTTCAGTAGGGCCGAAATCGCTGAAGTTATCGTATCTTTCCTGGTAGCCTAATTCCAGGCTGTAGAGACCAGGGCAGTTCCAGACGGGGCTCGTGACAGGGACACGAACCTCCCAATAGAGAGACCAGACATCCCGGCTCCCTCTGGTTGGAAGGAAGTCAGGCACCGGCTCGTTTTGCCAGTTAAGAAGTTTAGTCGAGCCAATTGTTTGACGGGAAGCAATTAGCGAGTCAGGCTGATCCTTTTCGTGCTCGGTCCGGTGCTCACCGCCGATCGCAAAGGCGATGGGCCCCGCTGGAAGATGCCAGAGATCGCCGTATAACTTGAGGTCTTCGAGTATCAGCGAAGCAGTGCCGAGGCGATGGGTCGTGGCAAAGATTTTATCAATCACAGCGGGCGAGTTCTGGTTAATGCCGAATGGATTGAAGGCGGTTGCCGGATTTGTGTCGAGTAACGCCGCGCGCAGCGCATTGCTGTCCACGATTCCGCCACGGCGCTCGATGCGACTATCTTCGTTATAACGAAACCCTGCCTTCCAGTTCCATGTCCTGAAATAGTCTCCAAACTCACCCAGATTACCTTCCAGGCCGCCAGTGAACTCGTAGTTATGGGTTGTAATCTTGTCGGTGCGCAACCCCGCTTCCAAAGCACGGTAACGCACGCCGGTGGTGAGCTGCGTTCCGGGAAGCACAGCACTTATGTGAGTTCCCGGAACCTTCGGGTCCGTTCCTCCCGGCGAGGTGTAATCCGCCACTGTGAATGGATTGAACGGATTCTGAATCGGCACGCTAATGCCCGCGGGAGTTATCCCAAAGGGGTGAGTTGCATCCGTGAATACATCGGTCGAAAATGGGGACGGCTCCAGTGCGCCATCCCAGAAACTGCGTACGTACTTGAAGTCAGCAAAGAGCTGTAAATATTGGTCGCAAATTCTTTGGTCGAGCGAGCCGTAGAGGTATTCACGGTCTACCGGGGCCATTGCTGGGGTGAAAGCGGCGAAGTTAAAGAGCTGTTGCGCCCGTGGAAGACTGGAGAGCGGCACGTATTGCGGGTCGTTCGCTACATCTGGAAACGCATGCCGCGTGGGTGATCCCGCACTGCGGTTAAGGGTCGGCTGGTAAACGAAATCTCCCACACGCCCTGCAAAGTCGCCCAACCGAAAATCATCACCACCAAAGCGGGTAAAGTCAGCGTTGGAGGTAATGTCGCGGTCGCGGTTGTAGATGGCGGCGCGATTGTACACTTCGGCGTACACAACAATGTCGGTCTTGTCGTCGCCGGTGCCGGCGAGGAGGTATGCTCTCTCTTCGCCCTGATCGTTGGAGGCACCGAGATTGGTGTTGCCATAGCTGGCGTAAATTTCGAGGCCGCGAAATCTGTGGATCAGCCAGACGTTAACCACTCCAGCGACCGCGTCACTGCCGTAAATGGCGGAGGCGCCATCCTTCAGAATGTCGATGTGATCAATCAGTCCAAGTGGAAACAGGTTGAGGTCCACTGTGGGGGTGTAAAAGAAATTAATGGGGACTTGAAAGCCGGCAAAGCCGTCAGTTGCAAGACGACGTCCGTCCTGTAACACAAGGGTTTCTTTGGCAAAAAGACCGCGGAGGTCGATTTCCGTTCGGCCATCACCGATGGTGTTTAGATTGTCATTTATCGACGCTCCAGTAGCCACAGGCAACTTCTGAACAAAATCAGTGGCACTGCGCACGCCGAGCCTTTCGATGTCGGCCCTGCGATAGGTATCGACCGGTTGTGGACCTACTTCTTCAGCGGTAGGAATGTTTGAACCGGTTACGATTACCTCGAACGTTGTAGCAACAGGTTCGCCGCTTCCCTGCTGCGTGGGTGTGATATCCTGCGCGAACGCTGCTAGGACCGGGCAAAAAACTCCCGCCATGATTGCAAGGCACAGACCGGTGTTGGCGCGCTTCTTCACGCGGCGCGCTCCTCTACCTTTCCTCGCGAGTTCGCCCGCAAGTTTTCTCCAATCGCTAGAAGCCGTCTAGCTCTGTTGAAAAGCGTGGGCCAGCGCAGCGCCCGCCTGCAACGCTGTAGCACTGCGGGCAGGGCGGATTTCAAAGCGCCACTAGGCGTGACAAGTCTATAGCAAAATCCATCTCGCAACCCACCCAGCTCCGTTAGGAGCGGCATAAAAAGGCGGCTGGTTTCCATGGCGCTCCTACGGAGCTTGGATTGATTTATTGATCCAAGTTCTATAAACATGTCGCGCCTGACGGCGCTCTCACGGTTCAGCACCAGCTTTTCAATAGAGCTAAGCCATCTCATAAATGGTACGTGCTGTAGCCACGGCGCTGTGCGCCGTTTCGCGTGCATGTGTGCAGGTCGTGGTCATGACGCCCCACAGGGGCGTGGCTACAGCTGGGCAGCCGACACGGCTGCGACTACAGCGGCGATGCTTGGAGTGGTTGCAGCTATGGTTACGGGCCAGGGCTAGCATTCTGGGGAGAGGTAAGCTGATCTCCAGCCGGAAAAAGCGTTAATAGCTCTGATGGACTTGCTCGCGAATCTTGTAACTGGCCGTCGAAATACGCTCGCACAATGAATCCGCCATATCGCCGTGCACCAGCGGAAAGCGTTTGAGTTTTCGGACGCACATAAGTGGCTTCGAGAAACCTTGGTACTGCTTCGGCCCAGCCGGTTGCGGAGGTAAGCCAACGATAACTGACTTGCGCGGTAGTTGGCATCATCTTGTTGTCTTTCGTAAGGTCGTAGAAGGAGACGACAACTCTCACAGCATGGCCATTCGGCGTTCCTGGTCGTGGCCTTACTCCAACTTTGAGAGTGAAATGACTCCGTGCCTTCGGATCGGTTATCTCTGATAGAGTTGTCTCGGTGATCTTTAAAATTGTGTCCTGCGAAGCGTTAATCCGCTGTAAAAGATGAGGGAAGCGTGCGTCCGAATGGAGCGCACGAAATTCGGGAAGGAAGGCGACCCACTGTAATACTCCCGAATGCTCCTCGTAGGCGCGCTCGAGCCAGCGGAAAGCTTCCTCTTTGTCGCCTAGCGCCGTCGAAACTGCGGCGATCAAAGGCGCCGAGACGTATCGCTTCTCCCTTGCTTGCACAAGCTGCGCAAAAATATTGCGCGCTTCCATCTCGCGGCCCATGCGCGCGTAGGTGATGGCAAGACCGCTACTCGGCAAATGCGTTGCTTCCTGGGCTTTGGTGTAGAGCGAGATCGCTTCGGCGAAGTTTCCTTTCTCGCGATAGGCAGCGGCAAGATCCGAATCCAGGTAAAAGTAATTTGGATCGAGCTGGAGCGTTCGCTGGCCCTCACTAATTGCGTCGTCGATCTCGTCGTTGGCGAGGTAGGCGGCGGTGGCAACGTAACTCGTGATAGGCGACACGGGATCTAATTTCTCGGCTTCCAGCACAACCCGGAGCCCTTCTTTTAATTCGCCTCGAAAGAGAGGTAGCAAGGCCGAAAAGAAATGGGCTGGTGACGAGTTGGGATCGAGCTAGAGCGCACGCTTCAACTCTGCATCCGCGCCCGCCAGGTCCCAGTCAAGGACACGTTTCGCTTCGCTAAGGTAGCAATGCGCTTCAGCATCTTTCTCGTCGAGGGCGATTGCCTTCAAGGCTGCTTCTTTTGATGCCGGGTAGGCTTCAAGCGGTTTTACATAGACGTCGGCCAAAAAATACCAAACCTTCGCGATCCCCGTCCAGGCACGAGAAAATGTCGGATCTTTCTCGACGGCGCGCTGAAAGAAACTGAGCGCCCTTCGCAAATCCTCTTCGCTGCCCTTGTTCGAGAAGTAAAGACCTTGCAAATAAAGATCGTATACCTCCGTGTTACTTTGTGGCTGGGCGGGAAGGGCACCGGCGAGCTTGACCTTGAGCGCGTCAACAATTGCGCGAGTTATTTCATCCTGCACAGTAAACACGCCCTTCAGTTCGCGTTCGTACGTTTCCGACCAAAGGTGGAAACCGTTGCGTGTATTAATCAACTCCGCAGTGATACGAACGCGGTTACCGTCGCGTCGCACACTTCCTTCAAGCACATTCGCGACGTTTAGCTCTTTCCCTACTTCGCTTACGTTCGCGTTCTTTCCTTTGAATGAAAATGACGAGGTGCGGCCAACGACGCGCAGCCCATCGACCTTTGCTAGTCCCTCGAGAATCTCCTCGCTTATGCCGTCGCAGAAGTACTCCTGATCTTTGACCTGGCTAAGATTGACGAATGGCAGCACCGCGATGCTTTTGTCCAAGGGCTCAACCGGTAACAGTTTGGCCAGCTCGCCGCGAAAGAACCAAATTATAGCGGCCCCAAAGAGCAGACAGGCAGCGCCTGTTGCTATCAGCTTTGGGTTACGCCGCGACCAGCGCCAGATCCGCGCCGGGGGTGAGACCGGCCGCGCGAGGATCGGCCGTCCGTCGAGCCAGCGCTCCAAATCAGTCGCGAGATCTCCCGCGGACTGGTAGCGCGCTTTTGGATCACGCTCGAGACAGCGCGCACAAATGGTTTCCAAATCCCGATCGTGCGAGTGCCCGAGGGAGCGCAGTTTCGGTGCCGACGTTTCCGAGGCCTGCCGAATGACGGAAAGCGCGTTTGCGCCCAAAAACGGTGGGCGACCAGTCAGCAAGTCGAAGAGAATCGCCCCGAGACTGTAAATATCGGCGGCCTGGGTAAGATTGGCGGCTGCGCCCTCAGCCTGTTCGGGTGCAATGTAACCTGCGGTCCCGAAAGTAGTCAGCGATTTCGTAAGATCCGTGTTTGCGTTCAGCCATTTTGCCAGACCGAAATCGCTCACCATCGGTTCGCCGCGGTCATCAAGTAGAATGTTTCCCGGCTTGAGGTCGCGATGGAGAATTCCGCGGCCATGGGCGTATTCGACAGCACGCGCGACCTTTGCCATCAGTTGCGCACACTTTCGCGGTTCTTTCCGAAGAGAAGGTGCGGCGTCATGCAAGCTTCCGCTTGTCGCGAATTTCATGCTGAAAA
>QHPC01000375.1 GCA_003218915.1 Verrucomicrobiota bacterium | reverse complement strand
CGGTTGCACGAAGCAACGAACCCGGAGTTTCTCTCGTTGCGGAGATAAGTGATCCCGTCAACTTGGGAAAGCACCTCGGCGGTCCCGTCGGTCGAGCAGTCATCCACTATGATGACCTCGAAGCGCGTTTGTTCTTCCACAGTTTGCAATGACGCAAGGCATGCGTGCGTGTATTCCAACTGGTTAAAGACTGGAATGATGATGGAAACATCCACCTCCTCGTCCCGAGGAAAACGAAGCGACGCCAACGGTACCGAGGCGACAGGGGCAGCTGTAGCGACTACATCAGCTTCTGGGGCTGCGGTGGTACCAACCGCCGTTTCCGGCTCCGTCTGCGAACTCCTGGGAATCTTTGGGACCAGAGCGGCTTTGATTTCATCATCGATCTTCGCGAGTTCAGGGTGGTTGGAGCGCCATTTGGAATAGGCGGCAACAATCTTTTCAAGGTGTCCGTAACCCAACGGTGCTTTTCCGTGAGACAGCTTCGCTTTCAGCGTCGCTCCGGGATTGGCCAGTTTCCAACGGCGAGAAGTCCGGAGCTTGCGCGCAGCGTCTTCGGTATCCTCAAGAAGTCGCGAGAGCCGTCTGGTATTCTGCAGTTGTTTGCGGAACCGGTCCGTTAACTCGACGATATACCTCTCGTCTTCTGCGAGATTTACGCTCCTTTGGTGAAGCACACCGTTCATCTCCAAGGTCCGCTGGCGCAATTGCTCGATCTCATTGTTGTAGTGCGTGGTGAGTTCCTCCACTTGCGCCTTCTGGTCGGCTTCGGTTTTGGCCAGATGAGTGGTCAGTTCCTTGACTTGCGCTTTGTGCCGCTCTTCGGTGTGGGCCAGATGGGTGGTGAGTTCCTTAACTTGCGACTTGTGCTGAGCTTCCGTGTGTGCCAGATGGTTTTTGAGTTTCTCGATCTGGGCCTTATATCTTTCTTCCATGCGCGCGGTGTGTGCGCTTAGTTTCTCGACTTCGCTCTTGTGACGCTCCTCGGTGTGGGCCAGATGGGTGGTGAGTTCCTTAACTTGCGACTTGTGCTGAGCTTCGGTGTGCGCGAGATGGTTTTTGAGTTTCTCGATCTGAGCCTTCTTGACTTGCGCTTTGTGCCGCTCTTCGGTGTGGGCCAGATGGGTGGTGAGTTCCTTAACTTGCGACTTGTGCTGGGCTTCGGTGTGCGCGAGATGGTTTTTGAGTTTCTCGATCTGAGCTTTATATCCTTCTTCCATGCGCGCAGCGTGTGTGCTCAGTTTCTCGACTTCGCTCTTGTGTCGCGCTTCAGTTTGCGCGAGGAGCTCGCCATAGAGATGCTCGATTTGTGCAAAGCGGTCTGGAATGAAGGCATCGAGCCGGCTGACTGAGCCGGGGAGTATATCGCTTTCGGTTGATTTCACTCGACGGCCGGACTTTGCCGCTGACGCCTTCCTCCGTGAGGTTTCCGCGATCAAAGCGCGATATAGCTCGATCACTTCTCCGGAGACGCGCGCATCAATCAGTTGGTCAATGGTGAAGTGCGTGTGGCGTCTCTTGGTTGCTACCAGATCTGCGGCGCTGCCTATATTCGCTTGAGGCAATCCAACGAAATTCGCAACTCGCTTTAACTCTTTTTTGGCGCTTTCAAAGAACAGATCGTAATGAGTAAAAAACCGATCGCGCTTGCCTGCCCCTTCGATCAAGCGCCGGTTATAGATTTCCCAGAGTCGCAAGCCAAACGCATAGGATGTCCCGTTGCGCTCTCGCATCGAATAAGCGACTTCCAACGGATTGCGCACGATAATTAGCGTTTTCAAACCGGGCACGAGATCCTGCCAGAACGGCAGCGTTAAGCTGTTGCGCGGATCTTTCCAGCCCCAGACGTGCGCTGAATCGAAGCCCTCGATCAATAGCCGCGCTTTCAGCCGCAATGGATCCAATTCCGGGCGCGTAAAAGTCTCATCAGCCTTGGGCGGCAGGTCCCAAGCTCCACCGAGCGCATTCAGCAATTCGTCGTTTAGCGCGACAAAGCCCAGATGTTCCCAGAACCCATCGGGGTTATCGGCTTGAGGTGGCATCAATTCATTTTTCTCGCCGAGGTAGAGGCCGCAGGCGTGCAACAACCTGGTCAGCATTGACGTGCCAGAGCGATGCGCGCCGGCGATGCAAATCGCCGTGTGCGTGTCAGCAGTATTTTTCACTCAAAACATTTAAACAACGATGGGCCACCCAGCGCGTCAAGCCGATATGTCAGCGCGGCGACGCGCTAAGGCGGCGGAGCGCATGGCACGAGAGAGGCTAAAGTCAAACGTTTTCCCCGCCCTGATCCAAGGTGCCGGGGCCGATCCCGTCGGACCCGCTGCGAAAAGTGTTTCTGGCTTGCCATCCTCCGAAACATAAACTTGGCCCGCAGTGCCGTCTCCGGTATTCCAAGTTATCGTCGTAGCGCCAGATCCTTCGCCTGTGGTTACCGGGTTCGGCGATGCCGTAATCGTTGCGGCGGATGCCGCCGGACTGGAGGCCGATGCATTTGCTTCTGGGTTTTTCGATGGCCCGCATCCAGCGAAGAAGAATAGGAGCAGGAGAATAGCAATCGTCGGAATGAATCGTTTCATAAATATCCTTTGGTTATGGTGTTTCTCGAATAGTTAGCTTTTGTCAAGTCGCGTCGCCAAGCCAGCTTGCAGAACGCTTTTCTCAGAACCTGACGCGAAATCCGCCGCTGACGTTGTGGCTGTCGTAGTTGTCGCGATGCTGCAAGGCCGCGCGCAGTTCCGGGCGCCCCAGGTTGCTGTTGAGAACTCGGCATCGACGGCTCCGCAAAAATCTTCGTCGCACAAATTGCGTCCTACATCTAACTTTGCTTCGATGCAGCGAAATGACGGCCGCGCGCCAGATGAGATCCGTCCGATCAATTTCGAGTTGAACGTGGCACCGCATGCGAGCGGTTCGGTGCTTGTCGCTCTGGGAAAAACGTGCGTGATCTGCGCCGTCGTGATCGAAGAAGGAGTGCCGCGCTGGATGAAAGAACA
>QHPC01000264.1 GCA_003218915.1 Verrucomicrobiota bacterium | reverse complement strand
AGTGTCGGGTCTGAGTTAAAGCGCCGTTTCCATAAGCGTTCGCTGATCACAACAACGTCGTCTCGCCCTTCGCCCTGCTCCTCCTGCGCAAATGTCCGGCCGGCGACAGGCTCGACGCCCAGCAATGGAAACAACGCCGGCGATACGATGGCGCCCTGGATTCGCTCCGGCACGGCGCCGCCGCTCATGTTGAAACTGCGGTAATTGAACGCGGCGATGTGACTGAAGATGTGCGTCTCTTTTTCAAAATCGACATATTCTGGTGCCGAGACCGGAATCCGCTCGAGCCCCTGGGTGGTAAACTGTTCCCACAACAGCACCAGCTTGGTCGGATCGCGATACCGAAGCGGTTTAATCAGCAAACCGTTAATCAAACTTAAAACTGCGGTGGTCGCGCCGATCGCAAGGGCGAGCGTTAGGATGGCCACAGTGCTAAAGGCGGGAGATTTCACCAGCTGGCGAAGCGCGTATCGGAGATCGGTCATACGATTGCAATCAGCAATTTTTCAATTCCATTCATTCCATCCGCAGCGCTTCGATGGGATCCACGAGGCTGGCACGCCGCGCTGGCAAAAGGCAGGCAATCAGCGCTACCAGCGAAAGCGTCAGCAGAGCACTGACGAGCGCCGCTGGGTCTAGCGGTGCGACGTCGTAGAGAACGCTTCTCAAAGCGCGACTGGCAAAAAACGCTCCGACTAACCCCGCGGCGAGTCCGATTCCAACCAGGATAGCTCCTTGACCAAGCACAAGCCGCAGGACGTCACCGCGACTGGCGCCGAGGGCGAACCGAATACCCATCTCGCGTGTGCGTTGGGTTACGATCAATGCCATAACACCGTAAAGCCCGATACTTGCGAGAATCAGGGCGAGTCCCGCAAACACACCGAGTAACGTCATCGTCAGGCGCTGCGACGCGAGGCTGTCGTCGACGTTTTCCTCTATCGTTGCGACATCGGAAACGGCCTGATCACGATCCAGCGCCGCGATTCCGTCTCTGATTGGACTAATCAGAGAATGCGGATTGAAACCTGCTTTCGCGCGGACGATGACGTTCTCTTCATTCCTCGCAAACTGCGATGCACTGAAATACATCATCGGCAGGTTACGCGTGTCCTCTTTTTCGCCCGGGGCACTGTTCCGAGTGTGCGGCACAACTCCAATGATGGTCAGCGGGACCCCATTCGCTGTCGGCAATCCGATAGTAACTGGATCGTCGATCTGTTTACCGATTGGGTCGGTGCCAGGAAAGAATTTTTGTGCAGCAAGCTCATCGATCACAACCGTTCCCGGGCGACCCTTCACATCTGCCGGTCCGAAATCTCTTCCGCGCAAAATCGACATTCCAAGCGTGCGAAAGTAGTCGGGCGAAACAATTGCCATCTCGCTGATCGGTTCCTGGCCGGGAGGATCAGGCGGCGTACCCGTAATGTGGAATGAACTGTCCCATTCGTGATGATCGAATGGTTCGTTGTTGCAAATCGCCGCCACGCTCACGCCCGGGAGCCGTCTCACTCTCTCGAGCAATTGATCGTAAAAGCGAACGATCTTCTCCGGTCCGGCGGCTGCCGGATAGCGCGATGGCGGAAGAGCAATGCTCATGGTCAAAACGCCATGCGGATGGAACCCAAGCGGTACCTGCTCCGAACGCCAGAAACTCTTTAACGTGAGGCCCGCGGCCGCGAGCAGCAGAACCGCAAGAGCAACTTGTGCAATCACCAGGATCGCGCGTGCCCGTTGCCTTTGCGCGCCGCTACTGCCGCGCGTGCCGTCTTCGTGTAACTCGGCTGCCATCGAAGTTGGGTTCGAGACGCGCAATGCGGGCCACACTCCAACGAGCAGTCCGGCGAACACTGAAATGATGCTGGTGGTCACAAGGACGAACCCGTCGATATTCGTTTCTTGAAATCGCGGCACGTTAGGCGGAACAAGCGAGCGAATTGCGTCTAGGCTCCACACGGCGATCAACACGGCGCAAACGCCGCCTATCAAGGCGACGACTCCGCTTTCCACCAACACCTGACGCGCCAGGTCCCAGCGGCTGGCACCAAGCGCGGCCCGCACAGCGAGTTCCTTGCGGCGGGCAATACCGCGCGCGAGTTGAAGATTTGCTACATTCGCGCACGCGATCAACAGGACGCAGCCTACGGCCGCAAGCAGTACGCAAAGAAGATATCGGTACTCGCCTACCGAAAATTCCAGCAACAACTTTGCGGAAACCTGCCGACCGGTGTTCGAGTCCGGATAGCGCCGCGAAAGCTCGGCGGCGATGGTGTCGAGCTCCGCGATTGCCTGCTTCAGTGTCGCTCCCGATTTTAAGCGGCCCAGACACGAAAAAGCATCGTGATTCCCACGCGACAGGAAATCGTGATCGGCGCGCAGATCGGCGAGCGGCAGAAAGACATCGCAGTTTCGAGGGAAACGAACACGTTCCGGAACAACGCCGACAATCTCACGCGGCACGCCATCGACATTCAATCGTTGTCCGATTGCAATCGGCAATGCGCCGAATTGCTTCCGCCAGACCCGTTCACTGATGAGAGCTACTTTCGCCGCTCCAGGAACATCGTCGCTCGCTAGGAAATCACGACCGATCAGCGGGGGGATCTGCAAGATCGACAAATAATTCGCGGTGACGCGCCCGGCTCGAGCTGCCTCCGGGGGCGATGTCCCGTCGGCGGTAGAGAGGCTCACACCCTCCGTCCTCGCCAGTGCAAGATCCGTGAAGCTCTTCTGCGCGGCACGCCAGTCGAGATAATTCATGTAACTGACCGAGCCTGATTCGAAACCGGATGGCCCGAGCAATCGCTCACGCAGCAACACCAGTTCCTCTGAATGTGGATAAGGCAGCGGCCGTAGCAGAACCGCGTTGACAACGCTAAAGATCGCAGTGTTCGCGCCGATACCGAGCGCAAGCACGATGACAGCAATCAGAGCGAATCCCGGATTCTTGAAAAGTTGCCGAATGGCGAAGCGGAGATCGCTCATGGATTCATTCTGCCCGAAGCGCTTCGATTGGGTTTATGAATGTTGCGCGCCGCGCGGGCAGGAAACATGCAAGTAACGCAACTGCCCCGAGTATGAGCGCTGTGGTAGCGAGAAGCGCCGGATTGTGCGGCGAAACCTGGTAAAGCTGCGTAGTGAGCAAACGACCCAACGCGAGAGCAGCCACCATTCCGATGGTGAGTCCCAATAAGACAGGAGCCATTCCCTGACGAACTACAAGCCGCAGCACATCCGCGGTTTGTGCTCCTAGCGCCATTCGCACGCCGATTTCGCCTGTGCGTTGTTCAACACTGTACGCAACTGCTCCGTAAATGCCGATGCTCGCAAGCAATAATGCGACGCCGGCAAAAATGCCTAGCAACCACATCATCAATCGCGCTTGCCCGCGCGCTTGCGCGACGACCGTGTCCATCATCTGAGGGATCGCAATCGCGATACGGGGATCTACTTTAGTGACCGCTGACTGCACGAGTCTGGTGATCGCATCGAGCTTAAAGTGGCTGCGGACCGCGATATTTAGGAAAGGAAAATTTTCCTGGGCCCACGGTCGATAAAATTCCATGTCGGACAATTCAGCGATCCGTTGCGACCGCACATCGCCAACGACGCCGACAATTTCCGCAGGCGTACTGTTGCTGGTAACCAGCAACGTCTTGCCGATGGGATTTTCGTTCGGAAAAACTTTTTTTGCGCCCGTCTGGCTTATGAGACAGACGTTTCTGCCTTCCATGAGATCGTGTTCATCGAAATCACGTCCGGCCATGAGCGGGATTCCCCACGTCTTGAGGTATCCCGGCACAATGTCGTGACTTGGTGCATTGGCCCGGTTCTCTAGCGGCGGCACATCGCGGTCCGCGCGCGCGTAAAGCGTGCGATTTCCACCAGCGAGGGGAATATCGCCGCTGACAGTCGCACTCTCGATGCCTGGCGCATCGCGCAACGCAGCGAGGATTTGTTCGGCAAAACGCTGACGCGCCGGTCCATCTGGATATTGCGCCGCCGGCACAGCGATCGCCCCGGTCCACAGATTATGCGGTTGGAACCCGAGATTCTGCTGGCTCAATCGAATAAAACTCGTGATGAGTAACGCCGCGCCAGCGAACAAAGTCACTGAAAGTGCGACTTGCGCACCGACAAGAATTTTGCGGAATCGCTGCTGTCGAATGCTTCCACTTGTTCCGCGGCCACCTTCCTTCAAACCACCAACCAAGTCCGCGTGAGAGCCCTGCAGCGCGGGATAAATTCCCATCAACAAACCGGTCAACACAGACAATGCAATGGTGAATCCGAGCACCGACAGGGACAGACTGCTGGCTGTGTTTCCCTCAAGCGGAAGAAAATTGGACGCCATTTTAGGGACGACCGGCACAAGCCGCCACGCTAGGAATGCGCCGAGCGCGCCGGCAAAAAGGCTCACCAGCAAACTTTCCCAAACGAAAAGCCTCACGATACTGCTGCGCGACGCGCCGACCGCCATTCGTAGCGCAATCTCTCGACGCCGGCTGCTAAAACGGACTAGCAAAAGATTCGCAACGTTGCTGCATGCGATCAGCAACACAAAACAAACCGCAGCAAAAAGCGTCGCGAATCCCGCGCGAATGTTTTCCGTCACGTCCTGCGGAAGCGTTTTCACTGATGTGCTGGCCGTGCTGTCGATCTTGTTTGCGTAATTCGCGCGGTAACCCTGCTCGAGCGACGGCAACGCGGCGCGCACCTGTTCGAGCGTGATCCCCGGCTTCATTCGGCCAATTACCCGCAGAAACCCTGTCCCCCGCATCATGCGTTCGTACGAAAACCCCGGAAGCTGAAATGGTTTCGTCGTCCAAACTTCCGCGATAGGATTCGCTCCGAACCATTGCGGTGGCGCGTTCGGTAAGACGCCAACAATCGTGTGCGGCGTTCCGTCGAGCGTGATGCTCCGTCCAATCACGTCTGGATCGCCGCCGAGCCGCTTCTGCCAAAAACTTTTTGTGATCAATGCAACATCCGCACCCTCTTCTTCCTCCGACCGAAAATTCCGGCCGAGAATTGGCCGGACGCCAAGCACATCGAAGTAATTCGGAGTTATTCTGCCCCCAAAAACCTGAACAGGATCGCCGACTCCAGTAAGTGTGAAGAGAAATCCATTCTCGGCGGCGAAACCGTCAAAAAGCGTTTGTCCTTCCCGGTAATGTTGAAAGCGCGGCGCGGAGATCGCGATATCGACAAGATTGCGCGACTTGTCGCCGGCGAACATATGAACAACGCGCGACGGTTCCTTGAATGGCAGCCCGCGCAAGAACAGGTCGTTGATCAAGCTGAAGATCGTAGTGTTCAGCCCGATCCCGAGCGCCAATGTGATGATAGCAATCGCAGTGAACGCCGGCGATTTGCGGAGCTGACGAAGCGCAAATTTTAGATCGTTCATATCATTCGGCGCGAAGTGCAATAACGGGATCAACACGCGCAGCGCGGCGCGCCGGGAGCAAACATGCAATCAACGCTATCGCCGCGAGCAAAAGCGTTGAGCCAACCAACAGGGCCGGATTGTGCGCCGAGACCTGATAAAGCTGCGAAGCAATTAAACGACCGACAGCGAAGGCCGA
>QHPC01000263.1 GCA_003218915.1 Verrucomicrobiota bacterium | reverse complement strand
CGTTTTCACGATCGCCATTTTTGCCGAGACAAACCGGCTGCCATTTGACCTTCCCGAGGCCGAGCAGGAGCTCGCCGGCGGTTACAACACCGAATACAGCTCGATGAAGTTCTCTCTTTTCTTCCTGGGCGAATACGCAGCAATGATCACCGGATCGGCGGTGATCGTGACGTTATTTTTCGGCGGCTGGCATTTCCCGGGAATCCCCGATGGCTCTCACGGATGGATCTTCGGTCTGATAAACATCGCAGTCTTCTTCGCAAAGGTTGCCGTCATGATCTTCTTTTTCATGTGGGTGCGGTGGACCCTGCCCCGATTTCGCTATGACCAACTCATGCGCCTCGGCTGGCTCTTCTTCTTCGAGATCGCATTGGTTAACATTTTCATTGTCGCAGTGATAATGGCCTTTCTACCCGGTTAACGACGAAATACGAATGACGAATGACGAAACAAATCCGAACGACGAAATCCGAAACGTAAGTTGCGGATCGAGGTGTGTTCGTCATTTGCGCTTTGTCATTAATTCGTCATTTGGCATTCGAAATTCGTCATTCTAATCATGACCATCACTGTTCCACGACCAAAGCTGAACTGGCGCGAGCGATTGTATTTGCCAGCCATCGCCGCTGGTCTGGCCATCACCTTTAAGCATTTCAAAAACCTGCTGCTGGGGCGCACGAAGATTACGATGCAGTACCCTGAGCAAAAATGGGACAACCACTTGCCGGACTATTATCGCGGCGCGCCGGCTTTGGTCCGCGATGAAGATGGGCGCGTGCGTTGCGTCGCATGCCAGCTTTGCGAATTCATTTGTCCGCCGCGCGCAATCAAGATTATCCCGGGTGAAATCCCTCCGGCCGATCGCTTCGCAAAAGTGGAGAAGTACCCTGAGGCATTCGATATCGACATGATCCGCTGCATCTACTGCGGAATGTGCGAAGAGGTTTGCCCCGAGCAGGCGATCTTCCTGCGCAAGGACTATGCCATCACCGGCTACACGCGCGCAGAGATGGTGCATCACAAGGAAAAACTCCTCGAGATCGGTGGAGTAATTCATGGTGTGGTACTGAAATGGAACGAAAAGAAGTGAGGTCAGAGGCCAGGTCGCCCGTCTTGCGTTTCCCAATCCGCAATCCTCAATCCTCAATTCGCAATCGCTAATGTCTCCGTTCCTGTTTTGGCTCTTTGCATTGCTGACTGTGGTTTTCGGCGCAGCTGTCGTCATCAACCGCAATCCCGTGGCGAGCGCCCTGAGTTTGGTCGTGTCATTTCTCGGTCTCGCGGCACTCTTCATGTCCCTCAACGCCTATTTCATAGGAATCATTCAGGTACTGGTCTACGCGGGCGCGGTGATGGTGCTTTTCCTTTTCATCATTATGCTTCTTGATCTTCGCGCGGAAGAAAGACGCCAGATTAACTGGCTAGCCTCAGCAGGAGGACTCGCTGTTGCGCTAATCTTGTCGAGTCAGATTTTTTCTGTGGTGGGTCACCTTGCGATTGCGCACAAGGCTTTTCCGCCACTGCCAGGATCGACAATCGACGATGTTCGGAATATTGGCGCGACACTCTTCGGGAATTACAATCTGCCATTTCAAATCGTGGGCGTCCTGGTGCTGGTGGCAACGATTGGCGTCGTGCTTTTGAGCAAACGCGAGCCTCGGTAATATGATCACGCTCGGCGATTATCTGATCGTAAGTGGAATTCTTTTCGCGATCGGATTTGCTGGCGTGATGCTGCGCCGCAACCTGATCATCATTCTCATGTCACTCGAGTTGATGTTAAACGCGGCAAACCTGTCGCTCGTCGCGTTTTCACGATTCCGCGTCGATTCAAGCGGCTTGCCTAATTACAACGCGCAAGTGTTCGTCTTCTTCATCATCACGGTGGCGGCAGCCGAGGTTGCGGTGGGCCTGGCTATTATCGTCGCTCTCTACCGGGCACGACAGACAACAGACGTCAAAGATATCAGCAGCCTGAAATTTTAGCGATCCGATGAATTTATTTTTGCCGTGGATCATTCTCCTAGCGCCGTTGGTTAGCGCGTTTGTTATCACGCTGTTCACACTGCGGTGGAAAGCGGTAAGCAGTTTGATCTCCGTTGCGGCGGTGCTCGTGAGTTTCGCGTGCAGCTGTTTGATCTTCACGCAGTCCGGTATCGCCGCGGCTGAGTTCACCTGGATCAACATTGGCGGCGCCCTCAAAGTGCCGCTGGGCTTTACGCTGGACCAGCTAAGCAAGACGATGCTCCTCGTCGTTTCCGGTGTTGGAGCAACGATCCATATATATTCGCTCGGTTACATGCGGGATGACGAAGGTAAATCCCGTTATTTTGCGGCGCTTTCGCTCTTCATGTTCGCGATGCTCGGCATCGTGCTCGCGAACAACTTCGTCATGCTCTTCATCTTTTGGGAATTGGTGGGCTTTACCTCTTACGTTTTGATCGGCCACTGGTTCTTTAGGGACGCCCCTGCAGCTGCGGCCAACAAAGCATTCATTACCACTCGCATTGGCGATTTCGGATTCATGATTGGGATCCTGATGATTTGGATGGCAACCGGCTCGATCGTTTTTTCAGAGGTCACGCCACGAATGCCGGCCCTGGCGAGTCATCCGACATTTGTCACAATCACGGCGCTTTTGATCTTCTGCGGTGCAGTTGGTAAATCGGCGCAGTTTCCGTTGCACGTTTGGTTACCGGACGCGATGGAAGGACCGACACCGATTTCCGCGCTCATCCACGCCGCGACAATGGTCGCAGCCGGTGTTTACATGCTGGTGCGCGTCGCGTTCGTCATCCAAGCATCCCAGACCGCGCTTCTCGTCGTTGCGTGGGTCGGCACTATCACCGCCGTGATGGCGGCGTTGATTGCAACCCAGCAAAACGACATCAAGCGCATTCTGGCTTACTCAACGCTGTCGCAACTTGGTTACATGGTAATGGCTGTGGGCCTCGCCTCGAACGACGCGGCGATGTTTCACCTGTTTACGCACGCGTTTTTCAAAGCGCTACTCTTCCTCGCCGCTGGCTCGATCATCGTGATGCTTCATCACGAGCAGAATATCTGGAAAATGGGAGGGCTCTCACGGAGACTTCCCACCACGTTTACCACTTTCGCTGTTGGCGCCCTGGCACTCATAGGCTGTCCACCTTTCAGCGGATTCTTCAGTAAGGATGCCATCCTTGCGCTCGCCTATGAACGTAACATGCCGATTTTCATCTTGGGACTGTTCACAGCGTTCCTAACAGCCTTTTACGTTGTGCGGTTACTGGTCATCGTCTTTTTCGGTGACACACGCAGTGAAGCCGCACGCCAAAGCAAGGAATCACCGCCCGTGATGACGGGGCCGTTGATCGTGCTCGCAATTCTCGCCGCGCTGGGCGGATTTGGATTTTTTGCACGAAACTTTCTCGCGCTTCCGATAGAGAAGGAAGGTGCCTTCACGGTTCCTGTCCTTGCATTCGGCGCACTAATCGTGGGAAGCGGACTGGCGATTGCCATTTACCGTAACCGAGCGAACGAACCGATCGATATCGAGGTTCTGCGCCACAAGTTTTATTTCGACGAATTTTATGCCTGGCTGATCACCTGGACACAGGAACTGCTCGCGCGCGTCTCGGCTTTCTTTGATCGATGGATCATTGATACTGGCGCAGTCGACGGCAGTAGCCGCGGAACGTGGGGAATCGGCGCGCTGCTGCGCCTGATCCAGGTGGGGAATCTGCAAGCTTACGTCTTTCTGTTCGGACTGGGTGTTATCGCCGTCATCTACTTCGCCGTTTTCCGCTAATGGTTTTACTTGTCATTTTCTGCCCAATCGTCGCCGCCATTTTGATCATGGCCGGCGCGCCTGCGCGTTGGACAGCGTTAGTCGCATCGGTTTTGGCGTTCACGGCGGCGTTGTTTCTCCTCGTGTCCTTCGAGCAAGCCCAACACGGTTTTCGGCATGTTACTTCTTTTACCATATCTCCGGAATGGCACCTGAGTTTCACGACAGGCATCGATGGGTTGAGCCTTGTAATGATATTACTCGCCACAATCGTCACGTTGGCCGCCGTTTGGTTTACAGGCACGATCGAGAGATATGAGAATGCGTTCTACGCCTGTCTCTTATTTATTTCCGGCGGCGCAATCGGCGCCTTTGCCTCGATCGATTTGTTTTTCTTTTACGCATTTCACGAGCTCGCGCTCATTCCAACATTCTTGTTGATTGGGATCTGGGGAAGCGGAAATCGTGTCGCGGCTGCGTGGAAAATCACCATCTACCTGGCAATTGGCAGCTTTATTTTGCTGCTTGGCTTGATTCTGCTTTATCAAAGCTTTCCCGCCTCTGCGCGCAGCTTTGACATTCGCGCCCTAACGGCTGCCGCAGGCCTCGGTCAGATCGGGGCGGACGCACAGCGCCATGTTTACCTGGTGTTGCTAATTGGTTTTGGAATTCTTATCTCACTCTTTCCATTCCACACTTGGGCCCCGGAAGCGTATGCCTCGGCGCCTGCGCCGGCGGCGATGCTGCATGCGGGTGTGTTAAAGAAGTTCGGGCTGTACGGTCTTTTACGCCTGGCGATTCCCCTGCTCCCCGAAGGCGCGCATCACTGGGCTGGTTTGCTTGTGGTCCTATTGCTTGGCAACATCATCTACGTTGGGCTTGTCACCATCGCGCAGAGGCGCCTCGACTGGATGTTGGGCTACTCGAGCGTGATGCACATGGGTTACATTTTTCTCGGTATCGCGAGTGCCACTATTCTAGCCACGACCGGTGCTTCTATATTAATGTTTGCGCACGGCCTTTCGATTGCGCTCCTCTTCGCGCTTGCTGGAGAATTGCGAAAGCGCACCGGCACGTTGGTGTTTGATGAACTAGGCGGCTTGGCGAAAGTGATGCCTTTTGCCAGCCTCGCTTTTGGCTTCGGGGTATTTGCTGCGATCGGGCTGCCTGGTCTGGCGACCTTTGCCGGGGAAATCATGATCTTCTTTGGTGCATTCAAGAATGGCTGGGAGATGGATCGCTTCCACATCTTCCAAATCGCCACGGTGCTTGCGCTTTGGGGAGTGGTCATCTCCACGGTTTACATGCTGCGTGCCTATCGCAAGACATTCATGGGTGCTCTGAGCGACCGATGGAAAGAGATTGTCGATCTTCGATTTAGTCTCCGGCTTCCAATTGTGGTCCTGATTGGCGCGCTCCTTTGCTTCGGATTCTTCCCCCAATCTCTTGTGCAAACGGTCACGCCTGTCCTTCGCACTTATCTCACGGAGCAACATCGCCCGAGCGCCTCGACGCAGCGAGGCGGCAACAACATTCAGCAGGTCGCCTGGAGATGACCATGATCACCGCGCCAGAACTTGAGATCGCAGTGCTGGTGCTTGGGATGGCGATCCTGTTAGTCGAAGCGTTTGCCACGAAAATTGATAAACGGGCGCTGGCATTCGCGGCGATTGCCGGTCTCGCGCTGGTATTCGCCGCGAGCTTCTTCGTGCCTCCAAACGCGTCGACCGGTCAAGCAACTGGCTTCTGGAGCTTTTACACCGCAGATCGCCTGTCGATCTTCTTCAAGCAATTCTCACTGCTTACCACAATCTTCGTACTGATCCTGATGACCGACTACGCACCGGTATTGCGCAGCTCGTTTCCCGGCACCACACCGCAAGCAGGTCTTGGCGAATTTTTCGCGCTGCCGATT
>QHPC01000262.1 GCA_003218915.1 Verrucomicrobiota bacterium | reverse complement strand
CTGTATGCGACAGATTTCCATACAGGCAAGGTCCACACCTTCGATGAAAATTTTCATCAGGTGAATCCGAACGGCTTCGTCGACCCGAACCTCCCGGCTGGTTATGGACCATTCGGCATCCGGAATTTCAATGGCGAAATTTTTGTGACCTATGCCAAGCAGGATGCCAAAAGAGAGGATGATGTTCATTGCCCCGGCTGTGGCTTCGTCAATGTGTTTGATACCAGCGGCAACCTCCTCAGGCGCCTAGTCTCAAACGGTGAGCTCAATGCCCCATGGGGACTTGCTCTCGTGGAGGACGGGCTGTGGGTCGGCAATTTCGGCGACGGTCGAATCAATAATTACAATCCGGTCAGCGGCAATTTCATCGAGACGCTGATGCGGGCGGATGGAACGCCGCTGCAGTTTGATGGATTGTGGGATCTTCTCCCGCAGGCGGGCGGAGTCTTTTTTACCGCTGGCATTGCCGACGAGGAGCACGGTCTCTTTGGCATTATCACCGAGGACTAGAATCGACGGTACCAATAGGTCGCGGGATTTTTTGGATTCGGCGTAAACTCATAGATCGCCCCTTCTCCATCAGCACCACCGTGGACAGTTGCACCGTAAAAGTTCCCGGAGCCATCGGCTACCATCCCATTGTAAGCGAAGGCTGCGTCTGGAGACCCCTGAAACTGATGAGGCACACTCTCCCTCCATCGCGCGTTAGCCGTGGGAGTCAGTCTGAAGATAACACCAGAACCTAAACCGCCTCCACTCGTCGTGCCGTAGAGATTACCACCCGCATCGAATACCAGGTTACTAATGGAATTTTGCCCGTCACTTCCCCCTCGGAAGCTATAGAGCACCCGTTCGTTCCACTCGCCAGCCGGCTGCGGAAAAAGCTCGTCAAAAGTAAGCGTGGCGCGTTATCGCACCGCAAAAACGGCGTTTACTGTTCTCGCTCGAAGCGTGACTTGCAGTTTTAAGCGTTCGAGCAATGCGAGCGCGTGCTCCAGCTTTGTTTTGTCGGCGTCGTATTTCTTCACCCAACTACGACGCGCAGGCAGGCTGGCTGCTTTATGCTGTTGATCGTTTCTCTGTCAAACGGTCTCAATCGTAATCCACAGCCCTTATCGGTAAGGCGGATATCCATGACGCAGGTCACTGGTTCAGTATGGTTAATGACCGTATAAAATCCTGACGGAAGGGAGAGTAGCGCCTCAACGACAATTTTCATGCACAAGTCTGGATGGTCTCGGTAGTCCGCTTCCGAGATTTTTACGATGTTGATTCCGATTAGCTTTAAGCATCTGTCGTCCCAAGGATACGCGGTCATGCCGACGATCATGCCGCCAGTTATTGCGTCGCTCTTACTGTTGCCACGTCGTCGAGCACCGCGCCGGGACAAATCGCTCATTCAAGAACTTCATACGGATTTCTGCGCTCGAAGTTCTCGCAACGTCTTTTTGGTTTCAGCAACATAATCGGAAAGTTGAGTTAAAGCAGCGGTCCTACCAATCACTGAAAGCCTTAATGCTTCGGAAGGACGGGCGGCAGCGTGAGCAGCTTCGGCTTCAGATGGATCACGAAATAAGCAGGGCGCTTTTCATCGAAGCGCCGCAAGTTAGGTCAAAGTGGAGGACTGGATCGATTTTGACCTACCTCGGCGTCCGATTTCGCAGCATGCGCTGCCCTCGTCCAAATATCTGTTGCCGCAAAATATTTGGAACCTTCGCCGTGCCGTTTCCGTAGAAAGTCAGCATGAACACCACTCTCCTCCAGAGCACGGTATTTCCGGCAATCCAAAATCCTTCGCGACTGGCCTGCGACAGAGCGAAGATGCTGAAAGCTGATCCCGAACACGAGCACATCAACGACTTGGCGGCAATGCGCCACCAGCAACGTTGGCAGCACGATTGCACGAAGATGCTGGATCTTCTGTGAAGCATTTCTTCGCAAACGTGCAGTGTGCAGCAGTGTCGTTACTTGTTTCCTTTGCGCTGGTATCGCAAGGATTCGCGGTTTTACGACCCAGACGTAGCCGCTATTGCCTTCCGTGAGGGGGGCTGTCTCCCTTTTGGCAACGCTTTCGTTATGATCTCCACGCGCGCGAGACGTGGCATAAAAAAGGATTGTTGTTCGACGCGTGCTGGCAAGGCTACCACCGCTCCGCCAGGCTGTGACGCATTCACCCCTCCGCTCTCCGTCTCTTTTAATTGTTTGGTCATTTACGTTCCGGCGAGCGTTCCTTTTCTGCTTTGGCTTGCCAACGCCTCACGCGGCGAATTCTGCCTTTTTTGCTCTCCACACGGCGACACGGAACCAAACAGCGATGCAGTTCCGAAGCTTATGTAGAAGCGATTGCGCCCAGTTTCCCTGATCTACTTGCTTCCGAATTTTCAATGCGGGAGGCAATCGGAGAAGGATATGAAGTGGTTAGTTACGGCAGCTGGAGTCGCGTTGCTCTTGGTGGCACCAACGTTCGCCGGCGAACATTCAGCTCTGGCTCGCGTGACGGTTTACTGGCACGGCGAAGGTTCAGGTGCGAATGCGGCATGGAATGGCGCACGGCTGCGGGACAGGCACTGCGCAGTTGATCCGAAAAAGATTCCGTATGGCAGCCAAGTTGTCTTTCACGATGCTGCGTGTGTGGCCGTAGACAGCGGACCGGATGTAGTGAATCGAAAAGCTGCGCGGTCGTGCGGGCGAAGTGCGGCTGAGCGCAACGCCGTCGTCATCGATCGTTTTTTCGATACGAAACAAAAGGCGCTCGCCTGGGCAAAAGCGAATCCGCATTTTATGGTAGTGCAAATTCTAACACCTGGCACCAAGCAAGGTACAAAACTCATAGCGCCAGAAAATCCAAGGTCATCGCCGAGGAATATTGCTAGCAGCTCTAAGACAAGCCGGGCGGGGTCCGTCGAATGATTTCTAGCGAGGTTTGAGCCTTTCGGTGGACGGGCCTGCTGCTGCCGTCGCCAAACTCATTTTGCAAGGCGCCAGAGTGAACCGTAGACGCCCAAGCGCGGCACGAGTTCCAGAAAGGCATCCGATCGCACAACGAAGCGCTTTCCGTCACCGCGATGTGCCTCAATAACTGCGAAATTCATTTTCGCCCGATGCACAAAACGCTTAGACTCCAGCCAACGCACCGTCGATGTGGCGAAATGGCAGACGCAACGGACTTAAAATCTAGTGTTTGCCCCTCGTGGCAAATTCGCGCCCTCGCACGGTTGCGAACAAGCGTGACCGTGAAAGAACAGAAACGACCGTGTTACAGTCAACATGGTGTCAACGGCCACTCTTTCGGAATCCAGGCGGAACCGTCTCACCCCGTAGGAACCGCTGCAGAAGTTGTCGAGCGCGTCGTTCGTTTCGTCGTTCGTTCCACCACCGATTGGTGCCAGAAGGATGCGGAAAGATCAAGAACCGGCGTCCATAAATACGTATCTCCGCCAGAAAAGGCAAGTCACGGAAGCCGAAGCAGCGCGCGACGTTCTTACCGAGCAGGACGATGCGCTCGACGCGCCAATCCAGGAGGATGTCAGCGGCGTTGACGTGGCCTTTCGCGCGGTCGAACGCGTTGCCTTTGCGGCGCTTCCCGCTATAGTGCGTGTTCAAGTGCTTCCGGCGACACGCGATCAACTCGTCGTAACTCATTCCAGCTAGCCGCGCGATCTTCTTGCCATTCGGGCCGGCGAGTGGTTTGCGCGGATCGCCGCGCCGCGACGGCGCTTGGCCGACCAGCCCGATCTTGTGCGTCTCGATCTTCTTCTGTTTCATGATGCCGTCAGGTGAGCCAAGGGGCGAAGATCCTAGCCGTTTGCAATCAGAAGAGATCAGCCCATTCGCGGCGTGTTTCGTGACGCGCGACCACCTTAAAAACCGCGCGGAAAGGAAACACGCCTTCCAAGCTCCATTTTGGTTCTACGGTAACGACGGAACCAAGTTCCCGAAAAACTGCCCGTTGGTAGTTTTGCAGCGTGCTCTAATGGCTTAGCTATTGCTTGCGCAAGCCTTGTGTTGGTCCTGCCCTCTAGTGCCCCCCGCGCGGATTTTGCTTGCAGAATGCTGGAGTAATCGCGTAAGCCATTATAGAGCATATTTTGAAAGAAGTTGCTCAACGACTGCGGGGGAGCCAGGAATTAAACGGGGACTAACCCAGCCGGTGTTATGAATTAGCGCGACCTCCAATGGCCACCTCTCCGCACCGTTGAGCCCGGCGCAGTCGTTGCTCCCTTAGATTTCGTTTAAAAGCACGGATGCGGCCGTGGGGGCATCGAAAGGAGGCAAGGCGTTTATTGATCGACGCGCAACGCCATCACGGGATGAATTTCCCAGACCGCATAGCCTTCAGGCTTGCTTCGGTTTGAATGATGGCGCATGAGCGATATCATGAAACGCTTTGCCGGTGACCATGATTATGTGCGACTCGCGAATCTCGAGCTTTTGACTCTTCTCAGACTGAAAGGAGAGCTCTGCGTCGTCCAACAGAAAACAGTCTGCCGAGTCTCGCACCACTTTGGGCCAACGGGAATTTCGGCGCTAACCGTTCCGGCGTTGTTTCCTGTCGCATCTGCAAGCGCGATATGAATGTCGCCGTCTGCTTCGACCTTAGAAGGTATCTAAGGGGTCAGAGTAGGGTTGCATTGATTTGACGGACAGTGGGCTAAGGGTCAAAACCCGAAAGGAAGCCCACATGAAGACACAGTTAAGGAAGCCGGCTCGCAGTAAGGCGAGATACACCGAAGAGTACAAGCAAGAGGCGCTGGAGTTATGGCGTAATAGCGGCCGCAGCGCAGCTAAAGTGGCAGCTGAGCTGGGTATTCGGGCGCCGTTGCTCTATCGTTGGGCCCGGCCCAAGCGCCAAGCCGATCAGAGCAAAGCTGCGCTCAGCGCTGGACAAAGTGTTGAACAACTGGAAGCGGAGATCCGTCGCTTGCGCGCAGAGAACGCTAAACTTTTGGAGCAACGGGAAGTTTTAAAAAAATCTCTGGGCATCCTCTCCGAAGTGCCGCCCAGAGGTATGCCCGAATCCAACAGATGAGCGCTCACTACAAGGTGGCCTGGTTATGCGAGGCGCTCTTGGTCTCGCGCAGCGGCTATTACGACTGGAAGAAGCGACGCAGCAAACCAGGGCCGCGCGAAGCCGAGAACACTCATTTACGTGAGCGGATCCGGGAGGAGTTTGCTCGCAGTCGCCAAACCTACGGTAGCCCTCGAATTGCTCATGCCTTGGGTTGTCCAGGAAGACGCAACCGCATCGCCCGGCTCATGCGCAAGGAGCGACTCTACGCTCGGCAACGCTCCAAGTACCGAGCCGCTACTACTGACAGCCGCCACGGCGGACCCATTGCTCCTAATCGGCTAAGAGGTCTCGCCGTGCAGCGGCTTGATCAGATATGGGCCACCGATGCCACTTGCGTGCTCACAGGTCAAGGCTGGCTGTATCTGGTTGCGGTCCTTGATCTGTTCTCCCGCCGGATTGTCGGTTGGGCCATGCATCAAATCCTCGATGCCCGCCTTGTCATTGCCGCTCTACGCATGGCTTTGAGTCAACGTCGCCCGGTCAAACCTCTCATCATTCACTCCGATCGCGGCGCTCAGTTCGCCAGCGCCGCTTACCGGCAAATCCTAGCCCAACACGGTTTAATCGCTTCCATGGCTCGCAAGGGCAACTGTTACGACAACGCTTTCATTGAGTCGTTTTGGAGCAGTCTCAAATACGAACTGGTTTACCACCA
>QHPC01000261.1 GCA_003218915.1 Verrucomicrobiota bacterium | reverse complement strand
AACAATCGGCGCGTTGCGCCGGGCGACTTCGAGCATTTCGTCGGTCATATCCACACCGATAACTTTGCCTTTTGGCCCGACAATCTGCGCAGCGATGAAACAGATTTTTCCCGTGCCGCTGCCCAGATCGAGAACCGTTTCGCCTTCGCGCACGTAACGAGACGGATCGCCGCAACCGTAATCGCGCTCGATCACCTCAGGTGGAATTGCCTTGAGATATTTGGAGTCGTAATCGACCGGACAGCAGAGTTTGTCGGCTTGTTCTTTTGCTCCCGCCGCATAACGTCGGCGAACGACGTATTCTTTGCTTTGGGCTTCGATCATCTTATCGCGAAGCTTTAGCAGGGCGAGTTATTCCTGAAAGCTTGCAATTCTACGCTACTCGCTTTTCCGCAATAAACGACAACTGAGCACTGCCTACTGTGGACAATGTCATCCATTCATCTTCGCATTCGCGGCGTGATTTAGCCGTAGCCCGCGCCGATGAAAAAAGGCGATGCGAAAGCAGTGCAGATCTACTCAGCAAGCTTATCTGCAGGCAGCACGATACGTTCGGGGATCTCGCCGTTTGGCATTCGCCACTCACGCTGTCCCCGAAATGGCATTGCAAGAAGCTTTCCAAGCGTGAGTTCGTGTTCCTCACGATATGCCGCAACGCCAATCGTAACGGCGTCTTGTGGGACATCCCGACGCAGGGTGCGATGAAGTTTATCCCACCAGCAAAAAATCGTGCCCCAGTTTGAATTTGTCTCCCGCTGCACGATCGAATGATGAATCCCGTGCATGCGAGGTGTGACAATGATCAGATTCAAAATCCGTTCGACCTTGATTGGCAGACGCCAGTTGGAATGATGAAAAAGTGTGGCCGCTTCCAAAGCAATAAAGAAAGCGACCAGCATTACCGGTGAGATGCCGAACGCGGTCACTGCGAGAGAGAGAAATCCAATGGAAAAAAACATCTCGCCGAAATGGAATCGCGCGGCCGTGCTGACATCGAGATCAAGATCGGTGTGGTGCACATTATGGAATCGCCAGAAGAGCGGGATCATGTGGTTGGCCCAATGCCACCACCAGTAGGCGTAATCCATTAGCAGAAATGTGGCGATCACAGCAACCCACGAGGGCAGAGCAAGCCAGTTTAGCAAACCGATGTGTTTCTGTTGTGCCCACATCGCGACGGCGATCGGGATTGGGAGCATGCCGAGACGGACGATCGCGAAGCCAGGAATTGAGAGCACAAAATTGCGCACGAGCCGGTGCAGCGTCTTGAAGTGCTGGCGACGCAGTGGAAAGCGCCATTGCAACAAGAGCAGCGCGAGGAATATGCCAGTCAGCAGCGGTCTGCCTACGTAATCCATCAAAGGAATTTTGGGCATGATCTGGCGTTTTGCCGCTTTGATTTTATCATCGCTGCGCACGCGTTGGCAACGGCGAGCTGATGAGGTGGGGCAAGTTTTTAATTTGCCCTCTGAAGGGGCCGCAAGTTGCAAACTTGCGCCACAGTTATGCGCCGATTCGGCGAAAAGTAAACGTTGTCTCTGGCTTGATCACTTCGCCGTTCATTTCCAGCAGCGGGTACGCAAGAAAATTAATCGGACCGCTCGCCGGCTCGGGATTGACCACCAGGTCGCGCCCCTTCGTCAGCTCAAAACGATTCGCCGGATTATGGCCGAAGTAGTAGTCGGCGAGCTCCGGATTTTTCCACGCCTCGCTGATATCCACCGGCACCCAGCGCCCATCTGCGAGAACTTCCGCCCAGCAATGATAGCCGTCGATGGTACCCTCGTTTTTGTCGGCAGGAATGGTCGCGCCAATGGCAAAGCGCGCCGGGATGCTGATACTGCGCGCCAGCGCAATAAAGTAGGCATGGAAATCTGTGCAGTTGCCGGTTCGCACATCGCACGCGTACATGGCGTCACCGCGGCCCCAGCCGGTGCCTGATTTGTCGTAGCGCATTCGACCCATAACATGATCATAGAGCGCTTTCGCCCGTTCGAGATCGTCGGTTTTTCCCGCTGTCGCTTTCTGAGCCAAGGTTCTGAAAGTTTCGTTGATCGGGACGAGCTTTTCCGGCCGCAAGTAGCGCTCAGCATCCGCATTGGTTGCAGAATAGGCGGCTTTCTCTTTACGAACTACGCGGTATCGGACCTCGATGGTTTTGCCGCTGTCTGCAGGTTGCGGATAAAGCACGCAAATATCGTTGTCGTAGTCTCGGTCCTGTACTCGTTCCCATTTTACCGGGATGTTCAGTTTTTCCTTGGTAACGGTCTGAAATGCATCGGTTTTCGCCAGCGGTATCCAGACGCGGGCTTCTCCTTTAATCTCCGGAAGTTTCACTCGATAGACGAACTCGAATTGGTCTGTGCCCTTGACGATGGCAGGATTATCAGAAGCGCGAGTGGCGACCGCAACAGCCAGGAAAAATACCAGCAGAATCCGAAGCCGCATGGGCAAATTGGGAGACCTTTCGCAAGATTAGCTCGCTGGCACTTTGTGCCACGTACCGTTTTCTTCTTTCCAATTGTAAAGTGGTTTGCCGTCAATCTTGTGAACCGACGTCTCCGTGACTTTCATTTTGCTCGGCTGTCCGGTCAAAAAGAAGTCGATGTCGTAGGTTTTGCCATCCGCAGCTTTCATATCGACGCAGGCAAAGTAATTGCCCCCGCCGAGATCCTGCAGGCGATCGTCGTGTACTTTTATCAGGTTGAGCGCAAGATCCTGGCCCTCGTGGTTGACGTGAAATTTCCCATCAGGGTTCTTTTTGCTTTTCGCGTCGATATTTGACTTGATGCCGGCGGATATATCAGCCGTGCTGACTTTTTTTGCTTCCGCACCTTGTTTCGGGTGTTCTGCGCCTTGTTTCGGATGCTCCGGATGCTCTTGGGAAAAAATCACCGCTGCCGGCATAATGAGTAGGAAAATAGCTGCCGCAATAATAAGTCTCAAAATCATATGAATTCCTCTATCGTAACTTCGTCTTTTCGTGAGTGGTTGGATGTCTTGATAGAGTTTCCCAGCGTGGCTGGGCGGAAAAACAAGCGCGCTTGGCAACCCTACTTGTTTAGAAGAAGCATCACGGAAACACTTTATTCTAACTCAAACCGAAATTTCCTGGCGAAGTCGGGCGAACCTGAAGATTCTCCTTTTGAAGGGCGAATTGGAGAAACCATTCCAATGCAAGTCTCGATCATTGTTCCGGCCTTTGGTGAGGCGCCGCTGATACGGCCATTTCTACGCCACCTGCGCGAACGAGCGGCTGGCGCTGAAATTATCGTCGCCGATGGCGGAAGCACCGATGGGACGGCTGATCTTGCACACGACCTTTGTGATCAGGTTGTCGTAAGCGAGCCCGGTCGAGCGATACAAATGAATGCCGGTGCGCGCGCCGCGCGTGGCGACATTCTCTGGTTCGTTCACGTTGATGCCGAAGTTCCATGGGGCTGTTTGGAAGAGATCGAGCGCATCATGGATGATCCAAATGTCGCAGGCGGTTTTTTTCGAATTCGCCTGCCGCGAAGCCCCATTTATCGATTGACGGACAGCTTCGCGCATTATGCCGGGATTCTGCTACGAATGCGGTGTGGAGATCATGGAATATTCTGCCGGCGCGCGGTCTTTCTGGACGTAGGCGGCTTTCCAGAAGTGCCTCTGATGGAGGACGTGGAATTTTTTCGCCGGCTCCGGCGCCACGGTCAGGTGATGTACAGTCGCAAACGGATCCTGGCGAGCCCGAGGCGCTACGAAACCATTGGACGTGCGCGTCTGACTCTGGCTTACGGATTTATCGCAACGCTTTATATTTTCGGCATCCCACTGTTGAAACTCGCGTCCATTTACGAACGTACGTGCTCCAAACGCCATACTGAGTTGTCGGCGTGATAAGCGATAATGCGCGCGGCTCGCACGTCTCATCCGTTTTCATTGTACAAGAGAACAAATGAAAAGGAGGCAGTCATGAAAATAACGAGCCTTATTATTACTTTCACCTTGGCTACAGCGCTTGTTGCGCTCGCGCAGGAAGGAACAGTGGAAGAAGTAAAGCACGGAGCAAAGAAAGCAGGGCAGACAGTCAAAGACGGAGTTGAAACTGCGGGCAAAAAAACCAAGGAAACCGCTGAAACAGTCGGAGAAAAAACCAGAGAGACTGCCAAGACTGTCGGCAGAAAGACGAAGGAAACAGCTCAAACTGTAGGCGAGAAAACGAAAGAGGGCGCCAAAACCGTTTATCGAAAATCCAAAAGAGCGCTGAACAAAGCGAAGGCGGAAACCAGCGGCCAGCGATCGACAAATCAGGCGCCTAATACGCCAGCCCCGACCGATCGCTAGAGAAGCCGAGAAACGGCGAGCGTGCAAGGCGCGCCGTGGACGAAATTCATGAAAGTCGCCGATTCACCGTTTCGTTTTGGACTTGCTCAGGCTGATTGACTGAGTCCTATTTGGCGCGCGATTAATTCGCGAAATTTTCTGAGTCAATGAGCGATCTGCGCCTGGGAGTCAATGTTGATCACGTAGCAACGCTACGACAGGTCCGCTATGCCACGATGCCGGAATCCAAGAACGCAGAACCAGATCTCATCGTTGCGGCGCGCATGTGCGAACGCGCAGGTGCGCAGGGGATCGTCGCCCATTTGCGCAGTGATCGCCGGCATATTCAGGACCGGGACATCGAACGGCTGCGCGAAAACATTATGACAAAATTGAATCTGGAAATGGGCAATACACCGGAAATTCTAGATGTCGCGCTACGCATCGTGCCGGATGAAGTCTGCCTTGTCCCGGAGAAACGGGAGGAAGTTACCACCGAGGGAGGGTTGGATGTCATCGCAAATCGCAAGACATTGGAACCGACAATCAAACGGCTACACACCTCCGGCATTCGAATCAGCCTGTTCATCGATCCCACGTTGGAACAAGTCGACGCCGCAGCAGAGCTGGGCGTCGAAATGGTTGAGCTGCATACCGGCGGACTGGCCAACGCCTTTACAGAAAAGATCCAAAAAGAAGAGCTTGAGCAATTGCGAGCGGCCGCGCGCGCCGCATCGGAATCAAATCTCCAGGTCAACGCCGGCCACGGCATCAACTACAAGAATATCGAGCTTATCAACCAAATTCCGCGTTTGACCGAGCTGAACATCGGTCACTCTATCGTGTCGCGGGCGGTTTGGGTGGGGCTTGACGTTGCAGTGAAAGAAATGCTCGCTGCAATGGCGAAGTACCCCGGATGAATGTGCTGATGTGCCCCTTTGTAGGGCGTCTGTGTCAGACGCCAAAAGTCGGCGTTCCACACAAACCCCCCACAATTCTCTTGAAATGAGCGTGATTGGTACCGGTGTCGATCTTGTCGAGTGCGCCCGCATCCAGCGGTCGATCGATCGATTTGGCGATCATTTCCTCCATCGCGTTTTCACGGATGGCGAGATTGAATATTCGATGTCGATGAAATTTCCGGAACGCCATCTGGCTGCGCGTTTTGCGGGCAAAGAAGCTGTGGCAAAAGCGTTCGGCACCGGAATCGGCAAGGCCATGGGCTGGCGCAACATCGATATACGGAAAAAAGAGAGCGGCGAGCCGTTTCTGGTTTTTTCGGGACCTGCCGAAGCATTTGCCGCAAAGCGAGGGGTCACATCCGCGCTAATCACGCTTAGTCACACCGAGCATCACGCGATGGCGTCTGTTGTCCTTCAGGGACCTCAAAGCGAGACGCGAATTTCACGAACTCACACGAATTGACACACGAATTAAGGT
>QHPC01000260.1 GCA_003218915.1 Verrucomicrobiota bacterium | reverse complement strand
GGTGCGGGTTACGGCGTACAACCAGTCGGCGCGGCAGATCTCCGTCGATGGCGAGGCGAATACAGCTGCTTTGGCTTATCAGTTCATCGAAAAGATAAAGAAGAATCCGGATTTGCGAACCTTTCAATTTGACATGGCCGCGCCTCGGATTCTGCCAAACGACCATGCGCAGTTCCGACTGGAGGGGAAGCCACGATGATGCCGGCATGGTACCAACGAATGAATCCGCGCGAGCGTGTGCTCGCATGGGTAGCTGCCGGCACGGTGTTTGCGTTACTCAATTTTTTTATCTTGGACTGGGTTTTCGGCGCGCTAGCGAGGGCACAGAAGCAGATCTCGACGCGCAGGGCAACGTTAGCCGAACAAGCTCTCTACGTGAAAGAACGAGACCTCTGGACGAAACGCGACGAATGGATTCACCAACATCAACCAACTCTCAAGAATCCAGCAGAAGCCTCCGCACTGCTCGATCAGTTGAAGGAAATAGCCGGCAAATATAATGTCTTGGTCGAGAATCCCGCGATCGGTTCCGGGGAAGCAACGCCATATCATCAGACGGTTTATGCTTCCATCGAAACAAAGAGTCCCTGGCCGCCCCTCGTTCATTTTCTTTATGATGTGCAGCGACCTGATGCTTTCATCGTCTTTGAAAATGTGAATCTCGCGATTGATGGCAGCGATCCCACGATGATGCGCGGCAAATTTAAAATCGCCCGCTGGTTTGCTCCGGCACAACGAACGAAGTAATAATACCCCAGTCCACTTATGAAATATTCATTTACGCTGCTGTTCGCCACCGCTCTGCTTGGAGTGATTTGTGCGCAAGCGGAGGAGGTCCTTCCGCCGCGATTCACTTACGATCGTTACTCGAAGATGGTGGACAATTCGCCGTTTGCGATCGCAACGGCAGTGGCAGCGCCCGCGGCCACCCCCGATTTTGCAAAGGATCTTTATGTGGCCAACGCCGCTCGTTCACCCGACGGCGATTTGGTAACGATCGCTTCGACTTCGGATCACAATTTCAAGAAATACCTTAACACCAAAGCACCTGTGGACGGCTACAGTATCGCCAATATTGAATGGTCGGAGCGCGTCGGTGCGACGAAGGTGACAATTAGTAAGGACGGAAATTTTGCGACAATCACATTTAACCAGGCGCTCCTGCAGCAGTCCGCGCCAAACACGGCCCTAGCCGCAAGAACGCTCGCGCCACCCGTGCCTATGCCTAATCCCCCTAGTCCTAACGTACCCTCGCCAAGATTGCCCGCCAATGTGCCTCCCGAGATGCAAAAGCCGGTTCCGCCTACGCAAGAGCTTCGAAACCCCCATTCGCGAGGTTTAATTCAACGAAATCCAAGAGGCGCCTCGAAGTCGCCTGGCATGGCACCCGGCGCCAAGAATTAGGATTGAAACTTCGGGCCGGTTTTAACCACCGCCCCAATCGTCGTCTGCAGTGTCAGCCTGCCGATCCGGTCCGGCAGAGTACAGGTCATAACCGCTTGGGCTTTTGAGACCAGGGCAGCGATAGATGTAATCGTTTCCCCACGGATCTTTTGGCATTTCCTTGAATAACTGATACCAGCGAGCGGGTCTTGGATCCTTGTCCGGCTGGGTTACGAGCGCCTGCAGGCCCTGCTCGGTTGTTGGATAAAAGCCGTTCATGCTCTCATACAGCTGCAGTTGCGTTTTGATTGCCTGGACGTCCGCTTGAACGCGCATGGTTTTTGCGATGGCAGTCGTGTTACCCAGTTTTGAAATCGCCACTCCCAATATGATCACAATAATGCTCACTACGAGCATGATCTCCAGCAGCGTGAAGCCCCGTTGTTTTCTTTTGATTCTCATTTAGATAAAAGGAGTTACGCACTCCCATTCCGTGCGCGGATACACTACCCTGCTCTTCAAGAATTTCTAGTGCCCGGTGCGCAAGAGATAATCCGCCTTGTCCCAGATATATTTTAACTGAATCTGCGTGGCGCGAATTGCCGCACCTCCGGTGCCAGCGCCGTTGACAACCATCAAATCGTTCGCGCCCACTATTAAGCTTGCGGCCGGGACAATTTTCTGGGCGCGCAGCCACCCGGTGTAGTTGAAGTGCATCTGCGTGGAGAGCGGTTCTACTTCGCCCCGGTAAGCCGGATCAGCAAGGTCTGGCAGCGTCAGGGAAGCAGGCCCAATGTTCTGGCCGTTGAGATAGACTTCCGGTGGAGTGTCAACGCGCGGATTGGCGATTTCAAAGGTCAACAAAGCTGTCAACGGTTGTGCTTCGATTGGAAATTGAAATGCGGCGCTCTCTTGAGTTTGTCCGTTAATACGGATTGTCTCTGACGACAGGGTTGCCGTAACGGTCCCAAAATTCTCCATGTCGTCAGGCGGCGCGTGCAGAGTTGGCACCGATGAGAAGGGTTCGGGAATCACATCGCGATGTTCTGCATTCACAGGATGTACGACTTCACTGCTAGTCATCCAATCCAGATACGCTGCTCGCACCGTTTTGCCGTCGCCGGGCACTTCAATATCGATGGAGGACGCGCCGGTCATGGGTATGAGGACTGAATCCGAGCTCGGCAGATTCATTCCCGCCCCAAGCGTGCCAGAGCGCAAAACGTGTGTGCCAGACTCGTCCCAGGCGATTACCTCGGGCTGCTGATCTGCCTTGTCATCGAAGAACAGGCGAAAAAAAAGAACCTGATAGTCGGGGCTCGGTTGCGTGACGCGAATGCGAAAGACGCTTTTGGACATGGGCGCGCCTTCTGTCGTCTCAGCCGGCAAAAGGGTGAGCGCTTCAACCCAGGCAGGGGCCTTCTGTATTTTTGAATTTTGAGTCGCGCTTTGGCGCAGATCCAGCCACGCGCTCTCGGGGACTGGCTGCTCCGCCGTTGTCGCGTCCGCCGCCGCGCGCGGGAGAGCATCGGTGAACGCTTCCTGTGCGCCGACGCGGCAAATCGCGGCGAACAATATCGCAAAGACAGCGCGAACTAACATTAGGCGGGCGAGATTATTCGAGCACAGGTTCGATTGCAAGCTTTCAGTTTCAATGCGGCCTGATTTGCAAGCTGTGCGTCATCTCGAATACGGCCGACAGAATGCTGAAAACAACCAGACCAACCAGGGCGGCGATCACAACGATGATAACCGGCGGAATCAGCTGCGAGATCAAGCCGACGGTCTTGTCCAACTCGCGTTCATAAACATCGGCAATGGCCTGCATGGTTTCAGCGAAATGTCCTGTTTGTTCTCCCACCGACATCATGTCCGTGAACAAATCAGGGAAAAGTTTTTGCGCTTGCAGAGCGGCGGAGAGCGTCGCGCCATCGATGACCGCCTTACGGACATCGCCCAGTTTTTGTTCGAGGAATCGGTTCCCTGCAATTTCAGTTACCAGATCGAGCGCACGGAGTAGAGGTATCCCATTTTCGATCAAGGTTCCCAGCGTACGCGAAAATTGCGCGTAGTAACGATGTCGAATGACCCGCCCGTACCCGGGAATCATCAACCGGAAACGATCCCAACCGATACGTCCTTCATCGCTGCGAACAAGCGCGCGGAAACCGACGACTGCGCTAATCGCCGCCAGCACGCCAACCCACCAGTACCCCGTAATCGCGCGATGAATGTGCAGCAGAATCCGCGTGGGCAATGGGAGCGCGCCGCCAGTTTGTGCCATGAATCCGGTTAACTGTGGCACCATGAACGTGATAAAAATCGTAATAAGAACGGCGCCAGCCAGCGCGAGAAATGCCGGATAAATTAGTGCCTGCTGTACGCGGTCTCGCAGCTCCTTGGCTTGCGTCAAACTCTTGACTACACGGAGCAGAATCTGGGGCAGCGCTCCGCTGGCCTCGCCAGCAGCCACCAGGTTTACATAGAGCGGCGGGAAAATCCGGGGCAGCTCACTTAAGGCCTGCGAGAAACTGCGGCCATCGACCAGCGCCTGATGCAGCGTGTGCGTCATTTGCTGGACGCGCGGCTGTTTTAGACGTTTTTCCAATACTGAGAGCCCCTCGTCGAGCGTCATTCCCGCTTGCAGCAAATGGGCGAGCTGCTCGGTGAAAACGAGCAACTGACCGTGCGGAATTTTCAGATTTTGCGTGGGAGGAGTTGGTGCGGCGCTGTCTCGTTGTGCCGTTTTGGCCTCCGGCCCAACTAGGTCGATCCGGACGGGAATACATTTTTGCAATTCAATTTGTCGAATGGCGACTGCTCGATCTGGGCAATCGAGCACGCCCTCAACCAAACTTCCCTGTGCGTCGCGGGCACGGTATGCAAACTGTGGCATCGGCGTGGAAAATTAGTCGGAAACCCGAGATCGCAAACTAGAATCTGGCTTCGCGAGGTTGAATTGTTAAAAGTAACGAAGTTAAAAAGCTCTTTCGAAGGATGTCACGTTTTAGGGAATCATGAGTCGCATTGCTTGTCCTTAATTACCGTGATCGCGAAAAAATTTACTTGCCATTCCGCTTGATCTTGCTAAGAGCGGCGGACATGAAGTGTGCAGTAGTGTTCATCCTCGTCTCCATTGCGTTTGTATCGCAAACATTTGCGGTCTTGCGACCGCTCTTTCCGGCAAAACCGGCGCCACCGTTTAGCGGCGAAGTTATTACCACTGGCGACGATTCGATTAGGTATTCTACGGGAAAACCTCCCGCTACAGCGCCGAGGTAAGACTGCATCCAGTCGCGAGAAGCGGGCTTTGTAATTTGCGAGGACCGGAATGCGCACTTACAAAGTTGCGCAGGGACGATGAGAGCGCTACGCGAATGCCGCCTTTACGGAATCATTGATCTCGGTTACATCCCGCGACTGCGGGATTGCAGTCGTGTCGCCGAACAAATGGTCACAGGTGGCGTGGATCTCATTCAACTTCGCGGAAAAGGAAAATCGATCGACGAACTGATCAATCTCGCGTCTGAGATCCATGAAATCACTGCCCGATCGGACACGCCGCTGATTGTGAACGATCACGCCGAAATCGCGGCGCGAGTTCCCGTCGAAGGCGTGCACGTTGGACAGGACGATGATTCAATTGTTGTTGCGCGCCAAAAAGCCGGAAGAGATTTGATTGTTGGTAAATCGACGCACAGTCTGGCCCAGGCCCACCAAGCGCAAGGCGAGTACGCTGATTATATCGGATTTGGTCCGATCTTCGCCACGCCGACCAAACCGGATTACAAACCAATCGGATTGGGCAACATCAGCCGCGTTCATCTGGACGTGAGCATCCCGATCTTCTGCATAGGCGGAATCGACATCGACAATCTTCAACAGGTGATCGATGCCGGGGCGAAGCGCGTTGTCATGGTTTCGGCCTTGCTCAAGGCGCACAGCATTGTTGATTACGCGCGCTGCGCCACCGATATGCTGGCGTAAATGACGAATGACCAATGACGAAGGAATGATCCAAATGACGAAATACTCGAAACTAGCTTTACTTCATCACCTGTCCTTCGTGCTTTACTCGTCATTCGTCATTCGTGCTTCGTCATTCTAATCATGTCCGTTCTCGTTGTTGGCTCCATTGCAATTGACACAGTTAGGACCCCAGTAGAGGAACATTCCGATTTGTTAGGCGGATCGGCCTCCTACGCTGCGCTGGGCGCAAGTTTTTTTTCACCGGTTCGATTGGTCGGAATCGTGGGCGGTGATTTCCCCGAATCCGAATTTCAGTTTTGGAAATCGCGCAAGATAGACAGCGAAGGAGTGCAACGCGCGAATGGAAAAACTTTCCGGTGGTCGGGTGAATACTCGTGGGACTTGAATACGCGCGAGACACGCTCAATTGCACTGAATGTCTTCGAAGATTTCAAACCGGTGTTGCCGGAGTCGTATCGTGAAACCGATTTCGTTTTGCTCGCCAACATCGCGCCCTCGTTGCAAGCGCATGTGCTCGACCAGATGAAGCGGCCGCGTTTCGTTGTGGCGGATACGATGGATCTCTG
>QHPC01000259.1 GCA_003218915.1 Verrucomicrobiota bacterium | reverse complement strand
GTTCTAATTGCTGCCGCGCTGATTATCGGTTCAGTCGCGATTGTAATTACAACGCAGCAACTAAGAGCAAGGGCGGGGCCGGCAATTGGTTCAGCGATCGAACCGGCAGATTGAGCGGGCCATGAACGACGAAGATTCACCTCGCGATTCGAAAGATCGGCATCAAACGATCAAAGTCGTCAAACGCAATTGGCAGGCGGAAATGGAGACCGCGCAGACGTATCGTGATCTGGCCGAACGTGAGCACGATGAGAAACGCAGAGGCGTTCTTCTTCGCATGGCCGAAGCGGAAGAGCGCCATGCGCAGCGCTGGGAGAAAAAACTCCGGGACCTCGGCGAGGAACCGCCTTTGCTGAACGACACAATCGGGCGGCGGCTCAGCCGTTGGTGGAACAAAATTGCCGGGGCCGAGATCGCCATTCGGCGAATGGAGGCGACGGAAGAACGGCAGGAAGCCGAATTTCATGACCAAGCCGAGCGTGCTTTCGCCGGTGAACAGGACGTGCGGGAATTTTTGCGGAAAAGCGCACTCGAGGAAAAAGCGCATGCGCGAGCGCTTAGCGCCATGGCGCCGCCGGTTAGCCCACGTACCGCGCTAGACAAGATCCTCAAGCGCGAACGCTGGCACGGGCGAGGCGGCAGTTGGGTCGCCGATGCGATCTACGGCGCGAACGATGGCCTAGGCGCGGTATTTGGAATTGTGTCGGGCGTAGCAGGTGCGACAAATAATCAGCAACATTACATTCTGATCTCCGGGCTTGCTGGCATGCTTGCGTCCACGCTCTCGATGGGCGCAGGTGCCTACCTGGCGGCAAAGAGTGAAGCGGAAGTCTATGAAGCCGAGATTTCGCGCGAGCGGGCAGAGGTCGAAGAAAATCCCGAGGAAGAAATCGAAGAGATGTCGCTCTTCTATCAATTACAAGGATTCACGCCCGAAGAATCACAAAAGATGGCAGAACGTCTCGCCGAGCAGCCCGAACAGTTTGTGCAGGCGATGGCGCAGAGTGAGCTCGGCTTGTCCGAGCATCGGTTTCCAAATCAATGGACCGCTGCAACCTCGGCTGCCATCTCCACAGCGATCGGCGCTTTTGTGCCCGTCATTCCGTTCTTTTTCTCGGGCGGCCTGACTGCCGTAATTATTTCCTTCGGCATCAGTTTGGTCGCGCACTTTCTCGTAGGCGCATTGAAATCACTGATCACCATCCGTTCCTGGTGGGCATCCGGTCTGGAGATGACCTGGATCGGCATCATCGTCGCAGTCGTCACCTACGGGCTGGGACTTGCGTTCGGCGCGCTGGGTTAGGCGCTGAACAACCCAAGGTGTGCGGCCTGGTGCGCTCGCTCGCACGATTCGTCTAAATAGATTCAGTCTCAATGACGCGGAAGTTATCCGTAACCAAACCACCACCTGGGAGGTCATAGCTTATAAGGCGCTTCCTCATGCAAACGAGGTGTGTAAAAAAATGTCCAAGCGAGCCATTTTCGGAATCATCGGCGCTCTTGTGCTTTTGATCGCATGGTGGGGTTTTCATCATCGTCCGGCAGCCGCCGGATCTGATCAGTCCCGATCAACGGGTGCGACAGGCTCTTCCGGCAGACGCGGCGGATCTGGAGGCGGCGGACCAGTGCCGGTTGTCGCAGGCAAGGTCGAGCAAAAAGATATGCCGATCTATCTCGATGGTCTGGGAACGGTGCAGGCGTTTAATACCGTGACCGTTCACACCCGCGTGGACGGCCAATTGCAGCAGGTGCTGTTTTCTGAAGGCCAGGATCTGAAAGCTGGCGATCTGATTGCCGTTGTCGATCCGCGTCCGTTTCAATCAGCGCTCGATCAGGCGATTGCAAAAAAAGCGCAGGACGAGGCGCAATTGGCTAACGCCAAAGTCGTCCTTGAGCGCAACACCGATTTGCTGAAAAAGAAAGTGATCGCTCAACAGGATTTCGACGCATCGAAATATTCAGGCGATTCACTGCAGGCGGCAGTGCAGGCTGATCAGGCCGCGATCGAGAACGCCCGTACGCAACTCGATTACACGCAGATCAAATCACCAATCAATGGCCGCACTGGTGTTCGGCTCGTCGATGTCGGCAATATCGTCCACGCAAGCGATCAGACTGGCATGGTCGTGATCACGCAAATGCATCCCATCTCGGTTGTCTTCACGTTACCCGAACAAAATTTGCAGGAAATTTTGAACCAGGGCGGTGCAAGCGGTGGACTAAAAGTTCTCGCCCTTGATCGGGGAAATACGAACACGCTCGACGAAGGCGCGCTTGCGGTCGTGGACAACGAAATTGATCCGACCACCGGCACGGTCAAACTCAAGGCCACGTTTCCGAATAATGAACTGAAACTTTGGCCGGGAAAATTCGTTAATGCTCGATTGATCCTGACCACGCGAAAGGATGCGACCGTTATCCCTTCCAGCGTAGTGCAACGCGGGCCGCAGGGAACTTACGCTTATCTGATCAAGCCGGATAAAACTGTCGAGATGCGACCGATCAAAGTCGCCCAAACGGAAGGAAACCTCGCACTAGTGGATGAAGGATTAAGGCCGGGCGAGCAAGTGGTGGTAGATGGACAGTATAAATTGCAACCGGGCGCACATGTCGAGCTGACGACGCCGCAACCGTCGCAGCAAAGGCGACCTCCACAACTAAGACAACCAACCCGCAAAACGGCGAGTTCAGGAAAACCGTGAACATTTCCGAACCATTCATTCGCCGACCCGTAGCGACCTCGCTGCTGATGGCTGGCGTGATTTTGCTCGGAATCCTCGGCTACAAGTTGCTGCCAATCTCAGCGCTGCCCACAGTCGATTTCCCGACCATTGAAGTTACGACCTATTATCCGGGCGCGAGCGCCGATGTGATGGTCTCGGCGATTACCACCCCGCTGGAGCGCCAGTTTGGCCAGATTGCGGGACTGGCGTCGATGAATTCGACGAGCTCGTTCGGCGTATCCACGATCACGTTGCAGTTTGTGCTCGACCGGCCAATCGACGTCGCCGCTCAAGATGTGCAGGCGGCCATAAATGTGGCGAGCGGATTTTTGCCCAAAGATCTGCCGAACCCGCCCAAGTACAACAAGGTCAATCCAGCAGACATACCAATCCTGACGCTCGCGATCACGTCAGACAGTTTACCGCTCGATCGAGTGAACGATTTCGCCGACACGTTGCTGGCGCAAAAACTGAGCGAGGTTACCGGAGTTGGGCTCGTTACAATCCAGGGCAACCAAAAGCCGGCCGTGCGCGTGCAGGTGAATCCGGCGGCGATTTCAGCGCTTGGGCTGAGCCTCGAAGATGTGCGCACGATTCTTGGCCAGGCGAATGTAAATGCGCCGAAAGGAAGTTTCGAAGGACCGCGACAATCGTTTACCATCGGATCGAACGACCAGATTTTCTCGGCCGACGCTTACAAGCCGATCATCGTCGCTTACAAGAACGGCGCGCCGATTCGGCTCGGCAACGTAGCGAACATCATCGACAGCGTAGAGAACGACCAGTTGGCAGCCTGGGTCGGCACGAAGAACGGCGAGAAGCCGGCGGTGCTGCTCGACATTCAGCGTCAGCCCGGGGCGAACATCATTCAAACCGTCGAGCGCGTGAAACAGTTGTTGCCACGCCTGACGAGCACGTTGCCGCCATCCGTGCACGTGGATGTCCTGGCTGATCGCACCGAAACAATCCGAGCGTCGGTGCGCGATGTGCAATTCACGTTGCTGCTCACCATCGCGCTGGTTGTGCTGGTGATGTTCCTGTTTCTGCGAAAACTTTCCACCACCATTATCACAAGCGTTGCGTTGCCGCTCTCGCTGATCGGCACATTCGGCATCATGTATCTCGCCGGATTCAGCCTCGACAATCTCTCGTTGATGGCGCTAACGATTTCGACCGGGTTCGTTGTCGATGATGCGATCGTGATGATCGAGAACATCGTGCGCTACATCGAAGCGGGCGACCGACCGCTGGAAGCCGCGCTCAAAGGCGCAAAGCAAATCGGATTCACGGTCGTGTCGTTGAGTGTCTCGCTGGTGGCCGTTTTCATCCCGCTCCTGTTCATGACTGGGATCGTCGGCCGCTTATTTCGCGAATTCGCGGTCACCATGAGTGTCGCTGTTGGCGTGTCGGCGTTTGTTTCGTTGACGCTGACTCCAATGATGTGCGCGAATCTCTTGCGCGGTGAAAGGGAGGAAGAGCGCGAGCGCAAGAGCAAATTTTATCGGCGAACAGAGGAATATTGGAGGCGCTTTCGAAATTGGTACGAATATGGGTTGCGCTGGGTGCTCGCGCATCAGCGCTTTGTTTTGATCGTCGCTCTGGTCACACTCGTCGCGACCATTCTACTTTACGTCATTGTGCCGAAAGGTCTGCTGCCTCAGCAGGATACCGGCGTGATCATTGGCGTAACCGATGCCGCCGAGAACATTTCGTTCAAAGCGATGATGCAGCGGGTTCACGCGGTATCGGACATTGTCCGGCAGGACCCGGATGTGGCGAGTGTCTCCGCGTCCGTGGGCGCGGGAACATTGAACGCAACGGTAAATACAGCGCGACTTTACATTGTGCTCAAGCCGCACAACGAGCGCGCGAACGCCGAGAAAATTATCGAGCGGCTGCGCAACGCCACACGCGGTGTCGAGGGCGTCTCGCTGTTTATGCAGGCAGCGCAGGACTTGCAAATCGACGCGCGGACCAGTCGCACACAATTCCAATATATCTTGCAGGATGCCGACGCGGCAGAGCTGACCGAGTGGACGCCAAAGCTCGTGCAAAAACTTGGTCAACTGCCCCAGCTCACCGACGTGGCAAGCGACCAGCAGGTGAACGGTTTACAGTTAAACGTCGATGTCGATCGTGAGAAAGCATCGCGGCTGAACGTGCTTACACAAGCGATCGATGACACGCTCTACGACGCGTTCGGGCAGCGACAGGTCTCGATCATCTTTACGCAGCTCAATCAGTTCCGCGTGATTCTGGAAGTAGAACCGCAATTCCGCGAGTCGCCGGATCTACTCGACAAGATTTATGTGAAATCGAGCAGCGGCCAACCCGTTCCTTTGAGCGCGTTCGCTACGATGCGTGTGAGCAACACGCCATTATCGATTCCCCACCAGGGGCAATTTCCCGCCGCGACCATTTCATTCAACTTGCGCAGCGGCAGCTCGCTCAGTCATGCCATCCCGGCGATTCAAAAAGCGGAGAGCCAAATCGGACTGCCAGACACGATTACGACGACCTTTACCGGTGCGGCAGCGGAATTCCGTTCGTCGCTCACCAGCGAGCCGCTGCTGATTCTGGCTGCCGTGATCGTGATCTACATCGTGCTCGGTGTCCTCTACGAGAGTTATATCCATCCAATCACAATTCTCTCGACGCTCCCAAGCGCCGGCGTCGGTGCTCTACTGGCGCTGCTGATTTGCCGCATCGATTTCTCTTTGGTCACTCTTATCGGGATCATCCTGCTCATCGGCATCGTGAAGAAAAATGCGATTATGATGATTGATTTTGCGCTGGACGCGGAACGCAGGGAAGGGCTCTCGCCGGAGGAATCGATTTACCAGGCGTGCCTGTTGCGCTTTCGCCCCATCATGATGACAACCGCCGCTGCGCTGCTCGGCGCTTTGCCGTTGGCATTGGAATCTGGTTCGGGAAGCGAGTTGCGGCGGCCTATGGGAATTTCCATCGTGGGGGGTTTGCTGCTCTCGCAATTCCTCACGTTGTACACCACGCCAGTGATTTACCTTTATCTCGACCGGTTCGGGCGTTGGATCGAAGAGCGGCGGAGTCGTGGAATGAACATTTCCGAGCCATTCATTTGTCGACCAGTTGGAACGTCGTTGCTTGCGGCGGGCGTGCTAATGCTGGGCGCCGTGGCCTATTATTTTTTGCCTGTCGCGCCGTTGCCGAAGGTGGACTTCCCGACGATTTCGGTGAGTGCGCAGGAGCCGGGTGTAGATCCGCAGACTGCGGCGTCATCGCTTGCTGCACCGCTCGAGCGCCGCTTTGCGCAAATCGCTGGCGTCTCTGAAATCACTTCGGTCAGTTCGTTAGGCGGTTCCTCCATCACGATCCAGTTCGATCTGAACCGCGATATCAACGGCGCAGCTCGGGACGTGCAGAGCGCCATCAACGCAGCATCGGGCGAATTGCCAAGCGGACTTCCGCAGCCGCCGTCCTATCGCAAAGTAAATCCATCCGACGCGCCGGTCATGGTGCTGGCGATGACCTCGGACGCGTTACCTTTGTCGCAAGTTTATAATCTGGCCGATCAAATCATCGGCCAGCGCATCAGCCAGGTCGAAGGTGTCAGTCAGGTGGTGATTGGCGGCGGAGCGAAATCGGCTGTGCGCGTGCAAATGAATCCGGTCGCGCTTGCTTCCATGGGTTTGAGTCTTGAAGACATTCGCACCGCGCTTTCGCAGGCGAATGTTCTTTCGCCAAAGGGCGCTTTCGACGGCGAGCAGCAGCGTTTTGTGATCGCCAGCAACGACCAACTGACGCATGCCGATCAATATCTGCCGATCATTGTCGCGCAGCATAATGGCGCGGCAGTGCCGTTGCGTGATGTCGGCACCGCGATTGACGCCCAGGAAAATCGCGATCAAGCCGGTTTGTTTAACAACAAGCGCGCCGTGTTGTTAATCATTTTCAAACAACCGGATGCGAACGTCGTTCGCACGACCGACCAGATACACGCCATTCTTCCGCAACTGCGCACCTGGCTGCCGCCGAGCGTGCATCTCGACGTGATGAGCGATCGCACCACCACGATCCGCGCTTCCGTGCGCGATGTGCAACTGACGCTCGTCATCACCATGGCGCTCGTGGTGATGGTGATGTTTCTGTTTCTTCGCAGATTTTGGCCGACGTTCATTTCGGGTGTGACAATGCCGCTCGCGCTCGCGGGCACATTTGGCGTGATGTGGCTTTGCGGCTACAGCCTCGACAATTTATCGCTCATGGCGTTGACGGTTTCGACCGGTTTCGTGGTCGATGACGCCATCGTCGTGATTGAAAACATTGTGCGCTTCATCGAGAAGGGAGAGCCGCCGTTGCAGGCGGCGCTCAAGGGCGCGCGCCAAATTGGATTCACCGTTATTTCCATCAGCCTTTCATTGATCGCTGTCTTTATCCCACTCCTGTTCATGGGCGGATTGATCGGTCGTTTGTTTCACGAGTTTGCGGTGACGTTGAGCGTTGCCATTCTCGTTTCAATGGTCGTCTCGTTAACACTGACACCGATGCTTTGTGGTCGATTCCTGAAAGCCGAAGATCACAGTCGCCGGCGCGGATTGGTGGATCGACTGAGCGAACGCGGTTTCAACGCGATGCACAAATTCTACGAGCGAACATTGAAATGGGTGCTCCAACACGAATACACAATGCTGATCGTGACCGCCGCTGTAATCATCGCGACCGTGTACCTTTATTTTGTCGTGCCAAAAGGATTTTTTCCGCAGCAGGACACCGGGCAAATGATGGGTACCACCGAAGCCGCGCAGGACATTTCGTTCGAAGCGATGAAGGAAAAACAACAAGAAGTCGTAAGAATTGTCATGGCCGATCCGGCGGTGCATCGTAAAGATGATGCCGGCGTCGTCATTGCTCGTCTGCGGCAAAAGCTTGCGAAGATTCCAGGCGCTCAGCTCTTCCTTCAACCGAACCAGGACATTCGCGTGGGCGGCCGCGCGTCGAAGGGGCTTTATCAGTACGCGCTCACGGATCAAAACATTAACGAACTGAATTCATGGGCACCCAAGCTTGTAACCAAACTGCGTGACTATCCGCAAATTAAGGATCCGACAAGCGACCAGCAATTTCGCGGATTGCAGGAAACAGTTGTGATTGATCGCGACGCGGCGGCGCGCCTTGGCATTCAACCACAAGCCGTCGACAGCACGCTCTACAGTGCATTCGGTCAGCGGCAGGTTTCGATTATTTACACACAGCAAAACCAGTATCATGTCGTGCTCGAGGTCGATCCAAAGTTTCAGCTCGATCCGGGCTCACTCGACAAAGTTTACGTCAAGTCGCCATCTGGGAATCAGGTGCCACTGAGCACAATTGCGCATTTCCAACTGGATAACACGCCGCTGTCGGTCAATCACCAGGGACAATTTCCGTGTGTCGCTATCTCGTTCAATACGGCGCCCGGCGTTTCGTTAGGCGAAGCGACGCAAATCATTCAGCGTGCAGCGAAAGAACTCGGAATGCCATCAACAATTCGCGGAAATTTCGCCGGCACCGCGCAGGTTTTTCAGTCCTCGCTCGCCACGGAGCCACTGCTGATTTTCACTGCGCTGATTGCTGTCTACATCGTGCTTGGCATGCTCTACGAAAGTCTGATTCACCCCCTTACGATTCTTTCCACATTACCCTCTGCGGGGCTCGGCGCGTTGCTGGGCATGCTCGTGACCGGCAATGAATTGTCGATAGTGTCGATCATCGGAATCATCCTGCTTATTGGTATTGTAAAAAAGAACGCGATCATGATAGTCGATTTCGCGCTGGACGCCGAGCGGCACGAGGGACTCACCCCCGAACAATCGATTTACCAGGCGTGCCTGGTTCGGTTTCGTCCCATCATGATGACGACGCTCGCTGCGATGTTTGGGGCGCTGCCGCTTGCCATCGGGATGGGTATCGGCAGCGAACTGCGCAAGCCGCTTGGCGTCGCCATCGTAGGAGGTCTCATTGTGTCACAGATACTCACGCTTTACACAACCCCGGTGATCTACCTCGCACTCGATCAACTGCGGCAACGGAAAAAGAAGCGGACTTCGCATGCTGCAGATCTTCGGAGGATCGGTTGGCCGCAAGCCTCCGGGTCTTCTGCCTGATGAATTGACCAGCTCTCTCGGTGCCTAACGGTGCATTGAGAGACGCAAAGAACGGAGCGTGGAATCGCGTCCCGAAAATGGAACGGCTGCTTCCCAGTCGTGGAACGTCGAGATCGAATGTTTGGATACATCGGCCTCGCATCATCTTCGTGATGAGTAGATTACGTGATAGGGTGTTTTGTGGCACGCCGCTTGCGTTAGCGAGTTGCATGAACCACGAAACGCTTACCAACAATCAATTCGAATCTATGTATGCTCTTTTGGTACGCTCGGAAGAGAAAGGGCGCGGAGTTCTTGAAGCAGTGCTTTATGTCGCTTTCATCCTGAGCGCGCTCCTGGTGATCTGGGAATTCGCACAGGGGCCGGTTAGGATACAAGCGGTTGGGCTCGAGCAAGGCGCTGTTAGCCAAGCGCCGAGGACTCAGGTGATCTCACACAGTTAATCGCGACGAAAGTTTCAGGTCCAGTGATGTGAACCGGGATATTCGATACGCTTTCCGCATGCTGCGGAAGCAGCCGGGCTTCAGCGTGATCGCGATCTTGACGCTGGCGCTGGGCATTGGGGCAAATGCTGCGATTTTCAGCATCGTTAATGCGGTTTTGCTGCGGCCGCTGCCATACCCAGACGCCGACCGGATCATGGTGTTGAATGAATCGTCCGGACCGGGTCAGGATTATTCGGTTGCGTTGCCCGACTATTTCGATTGGCGAAAAGACAACACGGTTTTTGAACATCTCGCCGCTACGCACAAGGAATCACGCAACCTTAGCGGGATCCCGGGCCGTGACCCGGAACGCGTCTCGTGCGCTTCGGTGACGCGAAATTTTTTCAATATCATCGGGCTGTCGCCAAAAATCGGCCGGACATTTAGCGAGGATGAAGATAAGGTCGGCGCCCCACCGGTCGTGGTAATCAGCGACCGCTTGTGGCGGCGCGTGTTTAATGCCGATCCCAGCGTGCTCGGGCGGTCCATCACTTTGCACGATCAGAATTTCACCGTCATCGGCGTGATGCCGCCGCAAGTTACCTCACCCCAGGACAGCGATGTCTGGTTGTCGATGATGCGAAGGAGCAATAACCCGGTATGGATGCAGCGGTTCATTCACCCGATGATCTACGTCTGGGGCAAGCTCAAACCCGGCATGACGCTTGAGCAAGCGCGCTCCGAAATGAAGACCATCGCAGCGCGATTGGAAAAAGCTTATCCGGAAACGAATGGGAAAGAGACCGCTATCGTCACGCCGCTGCTCGAGAATCTCGTCGGCAAGTACAGGATTAATCTCACGCTTCTCCTGGGCGCGGTCGGTCTGGTTCTGCTCATCGCTTGCGCGAACTTGGCCAACTTGTTTGCCGCCCGCGGCGCGGCCCGTGCGCGTGAGTTTGCCATTCACGCTGCAGTCGGCGCGACTCGCGGCCAGATCGTCAAGAAGCTGTTAATTGAAAGTTTTGTGATCGCGCTTCTCGGCGGAGCGCTCGGCTTTTTCCTGGCGATTTGGGTGCGAGATGGTTTGATCGCCTTGAGTCCAGGAGACGCTTCGCGATTTCACCAAATTTCTTTCGATCTTCCAGTGCTCGGTTTCACATTTCTGGTCGCTTCGCTCACCACTGTGCTTTTTGGCCTTTGGCCTGCCTGGCATGCATCGCACGCTGACATTCAACTTGCCTTGAAAGCCGGCTCCGCTGGAAGCGGCGATCCGCCATCGGCCAAACGCGCGCGGGATTGGCTTGTGATCAGCGAAATTGCGCTCACACTGACTTTATTGGTCGCGGCCGGACTGATTGTGAAAAGTTTTTCGCGCCTGCAATCGCTCTCACTAGGCTACGAACCGCGTGCGCTCTTCACTGCGCGCTTCGAATTGCCATGGCAAAAGTACAACGACCGCGACAAGATTAACACTTTTGCCAAGGCGTTGCTCGACAAGGTGCGTGGTCTACCCGGCGTGCAAAACGCGGCCGTGAGCTCGAACGGTCCGCTGATGGGTGGATGGCAAACGGGTTTCTGGCGTGAAGAAAACCCGCGTCCGCAGCCTTCCGATATGTTAAACAGCGATCTCGAAGTCGTCGGCGGCGATTATTTTTCAACACTAAAGGTGCCGCTTCTGCGGGGTCGCGCGTTTAATGAGCGCGACACCAAAGATTCGCCGCGTGTGATCATCATCGATCAGGCGATGGCTGAACAATATTTTCCCGGTGAAAATCCGATCGGCAAACGCCTCGGAGTTGACGCCGGCAACGACGAAGAAGGCTCGGTGATGAGCGAAATCGTCGGAGTGGTCGCGCGCATGCGTTTTCATGCAGTCGATGAAATGGCGCCGTTGCCAGTGATTTACTGTTCGTTAGGCCAGGCCCAGCGAACCAGTCTCACGCTCTTCGTAAGATCGACAATGGCGTCTGCGGCGCTCGAACACACGGTTCATGATGCTGTCGCCTCGATCGATTCCTCGCTGCCAGTTTTCGACGCTCGGCCGATGACCGATCGCGTCCGCGAGACCTGGGGCGCGCAACGTCTGTTAAGTTTTCTCTTTTCCATCTTTGCCGGGCTCGCGCTGGTGCTGGCGACTATCGGTCTTTATGGACTGCTCGCATATACCACGCTCAAACGCGTCCCTGAAATCGGTATTCGACTTGCGCTTGGCGCGCGCCCGGACCAAATCCGCCGGCTTATTCTTTCGCACGGGTTACAATTGCTAGCGATCGGTTCGGTGATCGGTTTGATCGCCGCGTTTGTTCTTTCGCGCGCGTTGCAAAGCGTGCTTTTCGAGGTCAAAGAGATCGATCCCAGAATTTATCTCGGCGTTGGGCTTATACTTTTTGGCGCCACACTCGTCGCGGCCTGGATTCCAGCCCGCCGCGCTTCACGCGTCGACCCGATTGTGGCGCTACACACTGA
>QHPC01000258.1 GCA_003218915.1 Verrucomicrobiota bacterium | reverse complement strand
GGGCTTGTCAGAGACCCTTTTTGAGAGCGAATTGTTCGGCCACGTCAAAGGCGCCTTTACCGACGCAAAGACAGATCGAGCAGGGCGATTCGAGCTTGCCGATGAGAGCGCCCTTTTCATGGACGAGATCGCAAACATCCCGCTTGCCCAACAGGCGAAGCTGTTGCGAGTCATCGAAACGGGAGATTTTGAACGAGTCGGCTCGTCTAAAACTTTGCACGCGAACGTGCGCATCATCTCCGCGACAAATTCGAATCTCGAGCACGAAGTGGCAGCGGGTCGTTTTAGGCAGGACCTGTTGTTTCGCCTGAATACGATCCAGCTTACGTTGCCACCCTTGAGAGAGCGGCGGGATGATATCATGCCGCTGGCCAATAGTTTTCTCGCTCAACACGCGGAGCACTATCGGAAACAGATTGCCGGTTTCGATGAGACAGCTCGAGAACGTCTGCTACAGCATCGCTTTCCGGGAAATGTTCGAGAGCTCGATCATATCGTCGAACGCGCCGTGCTTATGACGCAAGATCGACAAATCTGCGGAATCGACCTGGGCCTGGCGAATGATGGCGGTGAACCGCGCAATCTCGAGGAGATGAGTCTTGAAGAAGTAGAGGCATTCCTGATCAAGAAAGCGCTGGCCCGAAACGACGGCAACGCGCGTAAAGCGGCCGAGGCGCTTGGGCTGAGTAGAAGTGCATTCTACCGTCGTCTGCAGCAATATGGTCTATGAACTGTAGAGGCAGCCGTGTCGGCTGCGTCGGTCTAGATTCTGCAGGCGACACGCCTGCCGCTACAGTACGAAAGTGAGTCGCAAACCCAAAGACCCGCATCGGTTTTCCTACGAAGGAAGGATTACCTGGCTCACACTTGCCGCGGTGGCCCCTGCAATTGTTGTTGCGCTTGCTCTTCTTTGGTTTGGCGATTACAGCGCCAAAGTGCAGTGGACGCTAACGATTCTCATCGTTGGTTGCTTCCTCGCGTTCGTTTCCAGCGCGCGCGAACAGACCATTCGGCCTTTGCAAACCATGTCTAACTTGCTGGCGGCATTACGCGAAGGCGATTACTCGATTCGTGCAAGGGGAGCCCGCGGGGGCAACGCGTTGGGCGAAGTCCTTCTCGAAATTAATTCGCTCGGCGAAACATTGCGCCTGCAGCGTCTGGGCGCTTTTGAAGCGACTGCGCTCTTGCGCACGATCATGAGTGAAATCGACGTTGCGGTTTTCACCTTTGACCCCAAACGGCGTTTGCGGCTCGTTAATCGCGCGGGTGAAACTTTGCTGGGTCAGCCGATGGACAAGTTGCTGGGAAAAACGGCGGACGAGCTCGCTCTCAACCGATGCCTTGAGGCTAACGAGGACGAACCGCTTACGTTGAATTTTGCCGGGGGCTCAGGTCGTTGGGGTGTCCGGCGAAGCACGTTTCGCGAAGAGGGTTTACCGCACGAGCTCCTCGTTTTAACCGATCTGAGTCGGACGCTGCGTGAAGAAGAACGTCGCGCCTGGCAACGAATCGTGCGTGTCCTCGGTCATGAGATGAATAACTCGCTGGCTCCCATCAAATCGCTTGCGGCCAGTCTGGAATCGCTCATGCGCCGCGACCCTCTCCCACCAGATTGGAAAGATGACGCAAGTGCCGGATTGCACTCTATCGCCTCCCGCGCCGATTCGCTGAGCCGTTTTCTGCAAGCCTACACGCGGCTCACCAAGCTTCCGCCGCCTCAAAAACAACATGTCGATCTTGGCGAGCTGGTTCAGCGGGTCGTGGACTTGGAACCGAGGCTCAATGTAAAGGTAATGCCCGGTCCGAAAACAGTGATTCGTGCCGACGGAGCGCAGATTGAACAAGCATTAATCAATCTTGTGCATAACGCCGTTGATGCGGCGCTTGAAACACACGGCGAAGTTTTGATTGGGTGGCGCGAGAAAGAAGATGCCGTCGAGATCTTCGTTCAAGACGAAGGCCCCGGGATCATGAATCCTGCGAACCTTTTCGTGCCATTTTTCACGACAAAGCCCGAAGGCTCTGGAATCGGTCTGCCGCTGAGTCGTCAAATTGCCGAGGCCCATGGTGGATCGTTGGCGCTAACGAATCTGAAAGACGGCAAAGGCGCGGAGGCTTTGCTGCATCTGCCGCTCTAGGGCAAAGAGGATCAAAAATGTAGGGCGTTTGATTCGCTCGCGCCAGCTCGCTCACGCTTCGGGCTTCCCGTCTATGTCGCTGGGCGCCCGCGGGCTCCATTCTGTGAAACGCCAACGCGTGCATCGGCGTCTGACACAGACGCCCTACAGTAGTCGTCCCAAGATTGGGACGGGACCGTCCCAGAACGGGACTGCCCAGAAGCGGCTGTAAATTGCTCAATAAAGCTAAGTCCGTCTTCCAGTGCGTGTTGTAATGTCGTTCTTCTGGTTGGCACGGACCTTGCGAGAGCCTGCTTCCAACAAACCGAAAGGAAGTATGAAGCCGATCTCAGTCATTGTTGGCAAAGACAACAGGTTCCCGTTGATTGACTGCAATTATCGCCCGATGACACTGGACGGGTATCGGGGACGATGCGTCAGAGCCGGGACGCCGCGTTTTTGGAATATCAGCGGTCAATATTTTCAAAATGAAGCGCGACACGAATTTCTCCTAGAAGCGGTTTGTTTCGCAATCGTCATCATCACCGCAGCCGTGCCGTTGGTAAGCGCGGCAAATGCGGTGGTCGAACTTTGTCGGGCCTTTGCTCAATTTTAATTCAACCGTGTTACCTCAGCGAAAACCAAAAGAAGAAACCATTGTGCGGCCAGCCGGATTCACGTCGAATCTTTCCTCCATGGACGTGCCGCGCGTGGGCATAGCAGCGAAGAAGCGCAAGCGCCGCATCATCATCATCGCTGCATGCGCGCTTGGTTTACTCGTCGCGACGATAGCCATTTCGCGCTTGAAACCAGCAGTGCCCAGCATCGACCGCTCCACCGTCTGGATCGATACAGTCAAACGCGGCCCAATGACGCGACAGGTACGCGGGCTCGGCACACTCGTGCCGGAGGATATTCGCTGGATCCCTGCCAACACGGAAGGGCGGGTAGAAAAAATAAATATCTGGCCTGGCACACCTGTGGATGCGGACTCGGTGATTTTGGAATTAAACAGCCCTGAGTTAGAGCAAACCGCTCATGACGCGGAATCAAAAGCGACCGCAGCGGAGGCGGACCTAACGAGCATTCGCGCGACCTTGCAACGCGAACTACTCGATCAAGAATCGAAAACAACCGCGGCGCATGCCGCATACGAGCAGGCGAAGATGGAGCGCCAAACGAACGATCAATTGGCAAAGAACGGTTTGATCGCCGTGCTCGACTACAAGAAGTCGAAGATTAAGGAAGAGGAATGCCAGAAGAGTGATGAGATCGAGCAAAAGCGCTTGGCATTTTCGCGCGATTCGATCGAGCCCCAGCTGGCCTCGAGACAAGCCGCAGTCGATCAAGCCAAACAATTGGCGAAATTGAGACTCGACCAAGTTGAAGCGTTGCATGTGAAAGCCGGAATGTCCGGCGTGTTGCAGCAATTGCCGGTGCAAATCGGTCAGCGACTCAAGGTAGGCGATAATCTTGCCCGCGTGGCCGATCCATCGAAGCTCAAGGCACAGGTCAAGATCGCCGAGACACAAGCGAAAGATATCCAGATCAATCAGAAAGCGGTGATCGATACTCGCAACGGCGTGGTGAACGGCCACGTCACGCGGGTCGATCCCGCAGTGGAGCAGGGGACGGTGACTGTCGATGTTGCGTTCGATGAGCCGCTGCCAAAAGGCGCGCGGCCCGATCTCAGCGTGGATGGAACAATCGAGCTCGAGCGTCTTGATAATGTCGTTTATGTAGGTCGCCCGGCGTTTGGCCAGGAGAACAACACCGTCGGGATGTTTAAGCTCATCAATGGCAGCAGCGACGCCATGCGTACGCCGGTCAAGCTTGGCAAGAGCTCGGTCAACACGATTGAGATTCTAAGCGGCCTGCAACCGGGAGATCAGGTAATTCTCTCGGATACCAGCGCATGGGATGGGCACGAACGCATCCGACTAAATTGATTGCTGATTTCTGAATGCTGAATGCTGATTGTTTCAAAATGAACACTCAAGAACTTAAAAACAGAACGAAGGCCTTTGCGCTCCGGGTGATGAATCTGGTGGAGGGCCTTCCCAAATCGATAAAGGGCCGTGCAATTGCAAACCAACTCATTCGTAGCGGGACAAGTGTCGCGGCGAATTATCGTGCAGCATGTCGTGCGCGATCAAAAGCCGAATTCATTTCGAAGGTCGGGACTGTGGAAGAAGAGGCCGATGAAAGAGCTCTGTGGATGGAGCTAATTATCGAAGACAAGCTTCTTCCAGAGAACAAAGTTCGGAGTCTGCACACCGAAGCCAGCGAGCTCGTCGCTATCATGGCCTCATCCTACATCTCTGCATCGCGCAATCTGCAACAGCGCAAAAAATCAACAATCAGAAATCAGAAGTCAGCAATTCGACCATGAACAACGGATCAGATCCTCTTATACGACTAAACAGCGTGACCAAGGTGTTTCTCACTGACGAGGTAGAGACCCATGCGTTATCCGGTATTCACCTGGACATTCGGCCTGGCGAATATGTTTCCATAGCCGGACCATCCGGCTGCGGCAAGACGACCTTGCTGTCAATTCTCGGCCTGCTCGATACGCCATCCGATGGCAGCTACTCGCTAAAGGGACACGAAGTTGCCAATCTTTCGTTCGCAGACCGGGCGCGCATTCGCAACCGTGAGATCGGTTTCATTTTTCAAAGCTTCAATCTGATCGGGGATCTCAGCGTCTTTGAGAACGTTGAGTTGCCGTTGACTTATCGCGGAATGGCTGCCGGCGAACGCAAGTCGTTTGTCACCGAAGCTCTGGAGCGCGTGGGCATGGCGCATCGCGCAAAGCATTTGCCAAGTCAGCTCTCCGGCGGCCAACAACAGCGGGTGGCTGTCGCCCGGGCCCTTGCGGGCAGGCCAGCCATTCTGCTGGCAGACGAACCGACAGGCAATCTTGACTCGCGCAACGGTGAAGCGGTGATGCAGTTGCTCAAGGAACTGCACGGGGGCGGGGCCACCATTTGCATGGTCACACATGACGAGCGCTTCGCTCAGCATGCCGATCGCACAGTTCACTTATTTGATGGTCGTGTCGTTGAAGACAGAATCGCAGCCTAACGAAAGATAGAAACCTATGCTTGGAGAACTCTGGCAGGATCTCCGCTATAGCAAGCGGATTTTGCTGAAGTCTCCCGGTTACACCGCGATCGCGGTCGTGGCGCTCGCGCTCAGCATCGGCGCGAACACTGCGATCTTCAGCGCCGCCAATGCACTCCTGCTTCGGCCATTACCAGTTGAGGATATCGACCGCCTCGTCGTTCCAATCACGTTACGGGAAGGCTTTGACCCTTTCGGATCCCCATTTCTGGAGTACGTCGCATATCGGGATCGCGCTCATTGTTTCACCAGCAGCGGTGTCGCGACGGCACGTTCCTTTAATTTAACCGGTCGAGGTGAGCCGGAACACGTCCGCGGTGCCACTGCGACGGCCAACTATCTGTCGACATTGGGCACAAAACCGGTGCTTGGTCGCACGTTTTCAGTTGGCGATGATCGGCCCGGTGCACCACCAGTGGCATTGATAAGCTACGGGTTTTGGCAGAAACATTTTGCAAGCAACGCCGACGTTATTACTCGGTCACTGACTCTCGACGGGCGAAGTTACAATGTCGTCGGCGTAATGCCTCCAGGTTTCGATATCCCTGGCATCGCCGATGTCTGGGTTCCGCCTCAAGCGAACATCGACAGTTTGCCTTTAAGTGAGCGCGCGGCAACAAACAATACGATCGTGGCACGATTACGACCGGGCGTCAGTTTTGTCCAGGCGGATTCAGAACTAAAGGCAATCTCGCGCCAGCTCGAACAAGAGTATCCGAATTTTCGTC
>QHPC01000257.1 GCA_003218915.1 Verrucomicrobiota bacterium | reverse complement strand
GAAAAAGGATTTTTCGACTTACAACAAACTTTACGCACAATATTTTTCCGGTGACGGCAAACCAAATCCCACGCGTACGACGATTGAAGTCGGCGCGTTGCCTACGCCGATTGCTATTGAACTTAAAGTCATCGCCGCACTCACCTAGTTTGTCATCCTGAACCGCAAAAGACAGTGAAGGACCTCTCTTCCTTGCTCGAAAGCACGCGAGCTAGATAGTGTAATCTACAGCGTGAATGTGAGATTCCTCGTCGTCTCCGCGACTCGGCATGACACGCTGTTCGGCGCTGGACGTTTAAGAGTTCACAATTCGACCTTGGCTTTCGATTACGATTACGAGCATGAGCACGACTAAGAGGCCTCCATCTCGCATTCTTGCCGTCGATCACACAGGCATCACCGTCTCGAATCTTGAACGATCGCTCGCTTTTTGGCGCGACGTTCTCGGCTTCGAGCTTTCACATACCGCGCATCAAACTGGCGAAATGGCCAGTGAAATCACTGGAGTCGAAGGTGCCGAGATCAAGCTGGCAGTCGTCAAAGCACCGGGCGGCCACAAGATCGAACTGCTTGAATATCTCGCGCCGCCAGAGCGCAAATGGAATGTCGATCTTCGGCCCTGCGATGTTGGCTTCGTGCACGTTGCGCTCATTGTCGATGATCTGGGCGCGATTTTGAGCGCGATCGACGCTTCTGGTTGGAAGGCTGCCGGTAAACCGCAAACTCTTCGGTCGGGTCCGAACGCCGGCAAACGCGTCGTTTACGTTCGCGATCCCGATGGCACGACCATTGAGTTTATGCAGACGCCGCCCGAAGCGCACCACGGATAACGCTGATTCAACCGATTCCGCACGAAGTAGCACACTGTGTTGCTCTTGATTTCTTTCCTTTGAATCTGCGAAATCTGCGTAATCTGCGGTTAATGCATTTCTCCGCTGACGAAGATTTCGCACTGCAACTCGATGCCGAGGACCCGTTGCGGGATTTTCGGGAAAAATTTTGTCTCCCACTCGGCAAAGATGGCAAGCCCCTGATCTATTTTGCTGGCAATTCGTTAGGCCTGATGCCAAAATCGGCGAGAGCAATCGTCGAAGAAGAATTAGACAACTGGGCGACGCTCGGTGTCGATGCGCATAACGCGACCGGAACGCCGTGGTACACTTATCACGAAGCATTGCGCGAACCGACCGCGCGGCTCGTTGGCGCGAAACCGCTGGAGGTCATCTGCATGAACAGCCTCACGGTGAACCTCCATCTCATGATGGCAACGTTTTATCGGCCGACTAAATCCCGTTTCAAAATCTTGATGGAAGAACCTGCGTTTCCTTCCGACACCTATGCAATCAAAACGCAAATTGCGCATCATGGGCTCGCCCCAAGAGACGCGCTTGTCCTCGCACGGCCGAGTAACGGCGAGTTCACGATCCAAACGGAAGACATTGTTGATTTGATCGAGAAGCACGCCGATCAGCTCGCCGTGGTGATGTTTGCCGGTGTAAATTTTTTCACCGGCCAATTGTTCGATATCAAGAGAATCACTGCTGCAGCACAGGCAGGCGGCATCGTCGTTGGGTTCGATCTTGCACATGCGGTGGGAAATGCACCGTTGAAATTGCACGATTGGAATGTCGATTTTGCTGTCTGGTGCTCATATAAATATCTGAACGCAGGTCCCGGCGCAGTCGCGGGCGCGTTTGTGCACGAACGGCACGCGACCAACACGAAATTGCCGCGGTTCGCCGGCTGGTTCGGGAACGATCCGAACACGCGGTTCCGACTGCATCTGGAACCCGAATTTATTCCAGTTGCGTCAGCCGACGGCTGGCAAATCAGCAATCCGCCGATTTTCTCGATGGCGCCATTGCGCGCCTCGCTCGCGGTTTTCGATGAAGCAGGCGGTATGGAACCACTACGCGCGAAATCGACCAGGCTTACGAGTTATCTTGAGTTCCTGTTAACAGAAATTGGATCGAAAAAGTTTACTGTTATTACGCCACGCAATCCCGATGAGCGCGGTTGCCAATTGTCGATCCTGGCACACGAGCACCCGAAAGAATTATTAAGGGAGTTGGAAACCGCCGGTGTAAAATGCGATTTTCGCGAACCCAATGTCATTCGGGTGGCCCCTACCCCGCTCTACAATACCTTTCACGAAGTCTGGCGTTTTACGAGGACTCTGGCTCAGCATCAATAGCATATCTGTCGATTACCAGCCTCTCTACGGATTCTTCCGCTGGAGCGCGACGGCAAACGGATGCAGCTCCGCCGTCATCAATCCGCCGGCGACCGCCGGGTCTTCCTGCATGAATTTCCTCGCTGCGTCTTCATCGGCCGCCTCAAAAATGGCAATGCCAAATGTCTTGTCGCCTGGTTCAGATGTCCGCCCCGCAAGAATCAATTGACCAGATTTAGTGGCCTCTTGAAACCGAGCAAAATGGCGCTCGAGCACTGCGTTATCCTCTTTCGTCCACGCTGAATCCGTGTGCAGCCGCGGCACCAGCGTCAACACATAGATAAACTGCTTCGGTTTGGCGGCCTTGGGTTCTTGCGCGGCCAGGGATTGTAAGGTTGCGAAAATGCAAATCAGCAGAACGAATAGTTGGCGAGACCGGTTTTTCATGAGGTGATCTGGTTTACCGTGTGCCCTTGGCGCACTTTGCGCGAGCTTTCTTTGTTTTGACCCTAAATGCAGACCCGCTAGTACGGACTCAGACTCATCGAATCAGCGGGCTTAAAACCCCAGAAGGATCGCCCCGCATAATAGCGGCGGAGTTTTTCGTTCTCGGTCTGACCCAGATCCAACGCCCAGATGACCGGAGCGGCGTCGATGTTCGCCGGATTATAAATCCATTCGTCATGCGGACTGGGCAGTCCAGCGTAGCTAACAAAGATTACATGCTGGCCTGACTGATTCCTGAGCAGCTTCCGCTCAATACTTTCCTTTTGTGCGACCTGCACGTTTTTCGACTGAATCTGATCTATGGTCTCGTGCCTCGCGATCGCCTCCGCCTGGGAAGTCACCATCACCAGCAGTACTGCAGCCGGCATAGCGTTGACCAGGAAACGGCCTGCCTCTTGTCCGTGATATTTCCATTGACTCAGGTAACGCAGCGACTGTGCTGCAAGGATCAAGAGCGCCGCCAGAAACGGCGCTGCATAGTGTGGATACCACCAAACTTCAACCAGCGACGCCGTCCCCATCACCATCGCGAGCACTACGGGGAATCGTGTCCTTTTCGATCGCGCTAAAAGCGGCATGGACGCTGCCAGCGGCAACACCCAGATCAGGTTACCGTAATGATACCGGAGCATCGTGAGCCAGTCCATTGGACGGTCCAGAAACACCCGCCAACTGCGCGCGCGCTCATATGTTTCCCGCATTCGCAACCCGGGGCCAAAAGGTCGAAGGGTCCGCGGTGCGGTGGCGATGGGGATGAAGGAGAAAGGCGGAGCTGTCTCGTATTGCTCGTAATACAACTGGTACGGCAGACGCAAGGCGTGACCGGTAACGCGGTAATTGTCATAGGCAAACCAGGAAGCCCCGGTCGTGCCAATCAGCAAAATCGGCAGCCATACGCGCGCAGTGCGGTTTGCCATCGCTAGCGCGATGAGCGTGGGAATCGCGAGCAACAAACCTTCAAATGGGCGCGCCAGGATGACAATCACTGCTCCAATTCCCAAGAGCCAGGCGTATTGCCATCGTTTGCCTCGCGTGATGCGGGCCCACGCACCAACAACGAGTGCGCCTCCAATTGCGGTCACCGCACCGCCCCAGTAGCTGTTCATCCAATAACTAAAAAGACAAAGATCCAAACCGATAAATGCACCAAGAAGTGCCCAACCCGGAGGCAGCCAACCTTGCAACGCCCAGCAAAGAACTGCGGCGAGTATGCCCGCGCTGAGCCAGACCCCGAACCAGGGATGCCCGAAAAGCACCTGTCCCAGGGCCATCATAAGCGCCGGCGCCGGCGGGAAGCGAGAGGCGTAAGTTGGTTGTTGAAGGATGTAAGTGCTTTCAAAGAACCGCCAAAGCGGATGCGCTGGATTCGTTAGGCGGCCATGCGCAAAAGTGTCAGCTTGCAGAAGGTAACTAAATTCATCGTAAATGGACGGCCTGGGGATGGGCCAGATTGGAAGTAGCGCCGCCCGCGCAGCGAGAATCAATACTCCCAGCCCCACCCAACTCAAAGTCTTGTGGCCGGCCAGCGCGGAAAGTCTGCGCACAAATCTTTGCCACAAACCGCGCCAGTTGGGCGGGGCAGTTTTCGCAAAAAGGCCGAAAATTCCGATCAGTACTGCGCAATAAATGAGCTGACGGAGGTGCATGTCACGAAAACGGCATAACTATCACCAACCCTGCTTAAACACGAGCGACATTCGCAGGCATTGAATGCAGCCATGTTGCGATTGGAGAGTGATTTTGACGATTGCCTGTATTAAAAGAGGATTCAATGCAATTGGTGCCTCAGACCGACGCTGTTGAAGTCTCAGTAGTCATTCCCTGCCTTAATGAGCAGGATACTTTGGCGACGTGTATTGAGAAAGCTCAACGAGCTTTGCTCGAGTACCACATCACTGGTGAAATCCTTGTGGCGGACAATGGGAGCACTGATTTGTCTCAGACTATCGCCGAGCGCGAGGGAGCGCGCGTGGTAGCCGTCAACGAACCAGGCTATGGCAGCGCATTGATGGGCGGAATAGCCGCCGCAACCGGCCAATTCATCATCATAGGGGACGCAGACGACAGCTATGATTTCCTCGAGCTGCCGAAGATCGTAGGAAAATTGCGAGAAGGATTCGACCTGGTCCAGGGCTGCCGGCTTCCCGCTGGCGGTGGTTCGATTCGCCCCGGCGCGATGCCTTTCTTACATCGTTGGATCGGCAACCCGGGTTTTTCCTTTCTTGCACGGAAATGGTTCAACGCGCCAATCAACGACGTCTACTGTGGCCTGCGCGGTTTTACGAAAGCCATGTACCGACGGCTCGACCAGCGTTGCACGGGTATGGAGTTCGCCACGGAGATGATCATTAAAGCCAGCTTGCGCGGCGAAAAAATCGTTGAGGTTCCAATTACTCTGCATCGAGACGGACGCAGATCGCACGCTCCGCACTTGAAAACATTTCGGGATGGCTGGCGCACGTTTCGCTATTTTCTAATGTGCAGTCCGCGTTGGTTGTTTCTGGTTCCCGGAGGCGCCTTTATTGCCTTTGGACTACTCGGTTATTTGGTCGCCATGCCGGGCTTGCGGATCGGGCACAGCACGTTTGACGCTCACACGTTGTTGTTCGCAAGTCTCGCCATCTTGTGCGGTTACCAGTGGATCCTCTTCGCCCTTTTTGCCAAGACCTTCGCCGTTACCGAGGGTTTCCTTCCACCAGACCGGCACTTAGAACGCTTTTTCGAAGTGGTGAATTTGGAAAAAGGGTTGGTCGTTGCCGCGCTCGCGATTATCGGGGGTGGCTGTCTGTTGCTGGCCGCAGTCTGGCAATGGTGGCTTATCGGCTTTGGCCACCTGGATTACGCTCGTACGATGCGACTCGTTGTACCGGGCGCAACACTCGTTGCTCTTGGCTTTCAGACCGTATTCTCCAGTTTTTTTGTCAGCATTCTTGGGATGCGCCGAAAATGAGTCGGATCCGGCAGAGCTGCGACTAAGCGCGCGCTTATCGTTGCAATTCTGCTCGAAAGATGCGAAAAGCCTGACCGACGAATGAAAATGTTGAAAATGATGCGGCGTTTTTTTTGGGTTGTTTTATTCCTCGTTCTGATCCATCCGACATGGGCCAAAGACGAGCGATCGATCAGGGATTTGGCCAAGGCGCTCACGAAGCTTGCGCGCGCCAGAAAACGTGGTTGGTGCGGCCATTGGGCACAGGATATCGGCACGCAATTGAAAGAACTCAAGCTCAGGACGCTGGTGATTCACTGGGGGGTGGCCTACGACCACACATCGAGCGAAAATAATTGCCTTGTAGTGACTGCGCGTAACCAGCCTTTCACGGACGGCATCATCCTCGATGGCTGGCGGAGGGCTGGCCGACTATTCTGGTGCCCGGTCATAAAAGACGACGAGTATGAGGTCGAACAGCATTACGGCCATTCCGGAATCACGGCATGGAAAGAGAACAATCAATGGAGCGCGTGGCTGCAGGATTACGAGCCGGGGAAGCCGAAATCGAAGATGGCAACCGATAACAAAGCCAGCAAAGCCAGCTCGGAACGCGATGAGCGAGGCGGCAACAGCGATTCAAGGCAACCGGTGACACCGTAGGTCGACGGAGACTCATCCGCAGTACGCATTCCAAGAGTTTGCCGCCGCAACAGGCCGTTGTCGTCAGATGCGCCTCAGAAGTAGACATCGCGCGTTTGAATATCCGTGATATCGGCGCAGTCCGCGGTTAAAGAATCCCTGATGCCAGCTAAGTTTGTTCTCGTCGGCAGCGGCCTGGCCGGTGGATTGCTTGCTGCATACCTGGGGCGCCGCAGGTATGATGTCGATCTCTACGAACGCCGGGCCGATCCACGCGAAGGCAACATTGTTGGTGGCCGCTCGATCAATCTGGCAATTTCGACCCGTGGAATTCATGCGCTCGAACAGATCGGGATCGCTGACGAAGCGCTACGGCATGCGATCCCCATGCGCGGCCGGATGATTCATGATAAGTCCGGCGCGCTGCATTTCGCGGCTTATGATGTTGATCCCAGGAAATGCATCAACTCCATCGGGCGGGCTTCGCTTAACGCTGCGGTAATCGAAGCGGCGCAGCGTTATCCGAATGTGCGCGTCCATTTCAATCACAAATGCACCGACGTCGATCTGGCCGAAGCGATCTGTCATTTGGAAACCGAGACCGGCAAATTGACCGTGAGTGGTGATGCAGTGGTCGGAGTGGACGGCGCCTTCTCCGTGGTGCGCGCTTCGATGCAACGAAACGTCGACAATTTCCAATACGAAGAGAGCTATCTCGCGCATGGTTACAAGGAGCTGACAATCCCGCCGGCAACGGACGGGTCGTGGCGAATCGAGAAAAACGCGCTTCACATCTGGCCGCGCAAAAGCTTCATGATGATTGCCCTACCGAATCCGGACGGTTCGTTTACTTGTACGCTTTTCTGGGAATTCGAAGGACCGCGCAGTTTCGCCACAACAAAGACCGATGACGACGTCCGGCGATTCTTCGGCGAAGAATTTCCCGACGCAGTTCCCCTCATGCCGACGCTGCTCGAGGATTTCAAGAGCAACCCAACTGGCTCACTTGTGACGATTCGTTGCGCGCCCTGGTATTACCGTGACAAGGTTTGCCTGCTCGGCGATGCAGCCCACGCTGTGGTTCCATTTTATGGCCAGGGAATGAACGCCGCATTCGAAGATTGCGTCGTGCTCGACGAATGCCTGGACAAATTTCCCGATAACCGCGAACGCGCTTTTGCGGAATATTTTCCACGCCGGAAAAAAAATGCCGACGCGCTAGCCGATCTGGCAATCGGAAATTTTATTGAAATGCGCGATAAAACCGCGTCGCGGACATTTCGCGCGAAAAAGAAACTCGATCATCTGCTCGAAGCCGCGCTGCCGGGTATGTATCTGCCACTTTACACCATGGTCACTTTTACCCGCATCCCGTACGCGCAGGCGGCGCGGCGTGCGCGCCTGCAAGATCGAATTCTTTACACTGCGCTCATCGTTCTTGTTTTGATCGGAATTCTGGCGCTCGCAGTTTTGACCGCCCGCTTTTCGGGCCAATGAATCTTGAATTTCAATTTGCCGCCCAAAAACTTGACGGCTTTAGGCCGTCAAGTTTACAGCGCCGCTTTCTTGCGCTTTCGACTCGGTCGCGTTCTTCTTGATCCAACGCGTTGATGCGCTTCCTGTTCCAGGGTCGTGACGACCTTGTTGAAACCCTTGATATTGGCGGCACTGACGCGACGGACAACGGCGCGCTCCAATGCAGATAAATGACGCTGGACACGCTTGGCAAGCTTTCTCCCTTTTGCCGTTAATCTGACGACGAATGTGCGGCGATCTGTTGCGCCGACCGTGCGCGTGATCAACCCGCGCCTTGCCAGGCGGTCGAGAATGCTGGTCAAGGTCGATCTCTTGTGCGCGAGGCCGCGATGGAGGTCGGCCACATGGGCGCGGGCGGAATGGGCAAGCAGCCCTAAAATATGCGCTTCCCCCTGCGTCAAACCTCCTTCTCTCAGATCGTCAAGATAAAGACCGATTCGGTGCGTCGCACGGTGGACTGGATGAACAAGTCGTAATGGCATCGATTGAAAGCGGCTTCAAATCCGGCTCTACCCATGACGTTCGCGCTTCGTCGCTGAAAAGCCGTTCAGACGAATAGTAAGTGAGTGGAAAATTCTTTTCCAGCAATTGTGGATTTGCGTGGACGATCTCTTCCAGGCGTTCTCCGCGGCTGGCCGCGTGCGCGCGTGAGAGAAGATGCACCCAAAATAACGTAATGGTCTCGTGATACTTTTCCGGTTTGCCGCCGGCCGCGGCGAATCGGCGCAACGTGTTGCGCATCTTATTGGCAGCCTGCCGCACCGATGAAGATTCGGCGATATAGACCCACGCTACATGCAAATGCGAAGCGTGATGGAAATCCTTGATCTCCCCTCGCTCGAGCGCGCGCGTTAATTCCACATCAGTCATGAACTCCGCCCTTTGTCAGAGCTTCGTTGATGGCCGTTTCCCAATGGATCCGCTGTTGCTCCGCCCAATGCGCGTCCAGTTTGGCAACCTCACCATTTCCTTCCGTCGCCAGCGCGGAACGCAGATACGTTATCGTCGCTTTGGAGTGCTGTTTGCCGTCGGGAGTAACGTGGATCTTAATCTCGTTAGCCGTGAACGCTGGTGGCATAATCACGTACTCCACCCGGCCATTCCCAGGGCCGTATGTTGTGAGCAACCAGAGTCGATCCTTGCCATCGGCGCTTGTCGTAGTGAACACCGCCCCTTCGCACTGTACTGCCTGTGCCGGGTGTATGAAACGCGGCGACCAACCTGGCGCCCACTCCGCCTCGCGTACCGGTCCAAAAAGCGGCGTTACATCGGCGACCGATCCGTTTAACCCAATCGTGAAGGATTGGGTCCGCTGTTCAACCGCTCTGCCCGCTTCTCCAGCCAATGCCGCTTGAATCAGTGCAAGGCCACACGTCCATATCGTCAAATAGCTCTTCATAATATATTACGATCTCGTAGTATACGATATCGTCAATTAGGAAATTGGACTATTTGATTTTTGAGAAAAGATTGGCGGGATTGCCCGGATAAAGCAGTGCAGGAGAAATGGCCAAGCCAAAAAGGAAGCTCAAAGCGGCTTTGGACTGGCGCCCGTTCCATAACTTCAGTCGGTTCATTTGAATTGTAAGGGGCCGGGCGGGCTTGCTATTCTCCTCCGATGCACCTACAAACTCGCCTGTTTTCTTTTCTTGTTATCACCCGCCTGTTTTTCACCCCGCTTCTTCGCGCACAGGATAATCCGCTGAACGATCCTGATTTGAAGGAGATGTTAAAGGAGGCGCAGGATATGCAGAAGGAAGCCAAGGAACGTCAGAAACAGAACCCGACGTCGCAGGACCCAAAAAAGAAACTCGCGGACATGCTGTCACAAGCGAAAGAAGAGGAAGCGCGACAGGAAGAGAAGGAAAAACGTGAAAAGGAAAAACTGCAGGCCGCGCTGAAGAAGCAACTCGACGCGCCAGGACCGGTCGTGTTACCCGATTGGACACCGGCTACCCCCGAATTGAAGGCTGCTGGGGCGCCAGCACGAAAAATCGTGGATGACCAGGTAAAAATCGTCCAGACCGGCACATCATCGCTTACTCCAGAGAAAATAGCGGACAGCTGGGGAGCGGCCGCGACCGCAGCGAACAATCTCAATCAGAGCCTTAACAAGATCAATGTTAACGGCAAGATCACGAGGATCTTGTTTCTCCGCACGCGCAC
>QHPC01000256.1 GCA_003218915.1 Verrucomicrobiota bacterium | reverse complement strand
GCACGGCGTCCTCCAAAGATGGTGCGTTTGCCACGTAACGTGCCGCTGTCGCGGTTAAACGGAGCCAGTCCAGCCAGCGCTGCTGCTTGAGCACGATTGAGTGTTCCCAGCTCGGGCATTTGCGCGAGCAGCAGCACGGCGGTGCGCGTACCCACACCCACTATGGTGGTAAGCTTTTGGACCTTTTCATTAAGCGTCTGGTCCTGCGCAATGAGGGCGGCGATCCGCGCATCGATTGCAGCCATTTGCTTCTTAAGCGCAGCTAAGAGCCTGCCAGTTAAGCGCTGTAGTTCTTTATCGTTTAACTGTGCCAGCCGATTTTGCTCTGCAACGAGTATCCGACTCAGGTGTCGGCGCTGCGTTTCCAATTCGCGTAACTGTTTTTGCTGCGCTGAGAGTGGGGCCAGTGGCTTAGGTTGCATGGCGCTGCCAAAAGCGCAGAGCACACGCGCATCAACTTCATCGGTCTTGGCCAGGATGCCAGCGGCACGGGCGTATTGCCGCACCCGATTGGCTTGCACCAAACTGAGTTTGATTGCGTTTTGTTCTGCCGCATCGAGCAACCCGCGCTCGTAGCCCCCACTGGCCTCGCAGATTAAATGCACAGGACTTTGCTTAATCCATTTCATCAGCGCGCTTAATCCGCTTTTATTGTTCGCAAAGCGGCGAGAGCGTCCCGCCCAGCTGGCCAGGCTGTGCGTTCCCAATTTGGGCTCGCAGCCTGGTCGCTCCGGTAACTGTTCGAGTTTGAAATAACTGCGCGGCTGCCGATCCAACTACAACGCGGGCTTGACCCTTGGTCAGCATCCGCCACCGGCAAGATCTCGCAGCCGCTCTCTTTTGCAGCACAGCGGTTCAATTGCCAAGATACAAGCCACCGGCCTGTGGCCGGTCCACTTAAGCGCTGCTTTTTACACTAGCAAGACGGCCCGCAGGGCCGTGGCTACAGCGACCAACGCTCACGCGGACCCATTCAGTCAAGTTGATCGGTCACTTTTTGGATTTTTGAATCGTGCTCTTTGAGCCTAGCGACAAGGGCTGCTACGTCTCTCTTCAACTGAGTGATAGTCGATTCCTGGTTTTGAATCTTGCGATCTTGTTCTTCCACTCTGGCATGTTCTTTAAGAAATTCGTTTAACAACATTGCATTGACCTGCTCGTAGCGAACGGATTCTGGTTCGCCTTTTTGATTGCGTCCCACCAGAGCGGGAGCGACTTCTGCCACCTCCTCCGCTATCAGGCCAAAGGCAAGCGTCTGCGTTACGTCATATTGCTTGTGATAACGAAAACTCACCGGTTTGAGCGCATAGATCGCTTCGCTTGCTTCATGCATCGGTTTTATGTCGTGTTTATACCGGCGCGAAGATACGTTAGCGTGGCCGAGTCTGCCGCTGCTGTTTATGGTAACCAAGTCCGGATCCGTCCCACTTGTGGTTGCACATTCGAATAGATCTGGCCGATGTAGCAACTGTTGCTTACGTTTTCGCCATCGACGTTCGCGCCAATGCAAATAACACTGTTGGCTGTCGTGACCGCGCTGCCGGCCTCCCAACCTCCCAGCCCACAGCAGTGTTGAAGACGGACGAGAAATGCGTAAAGCTGGCGGATTTTGTGTTTTCAAAGGACGCAAAGTTTCGAAACAACCCCGTCGGCTTGTCGAGATTAAAATGTCGGCGCTGCCAGCTCTAGCCGGGAGTCAGCGGTCCCAGGTCGGAATGCAGGAGCCGGCATCAACGATGCCGGCTACAGAAGAGCTTCTGCAACGGAATCAGCCAGACTTCTGCCTTTCCGAGTTAACAAGAAGTTACCGTTCGATTTTCGAAGCAATCCTAGTGAAATAAGCTCTTCCGTTTCTCGTCCAAAGTGTTTCAATTCTGATCCAGCGATCCCTTCGCGGGTGCGTAACGACAGCGCGATTCGCTCCGAACGTTTCATTTCGTTGGTCAGGTGTTCGCTGAATCCCCTCGGCGATTGGCCGCAAAGAACGCGATCTGCGTAACTGCGATAATCGCAGACATTCTGCCAGCGCTGCATGCCGACAGTCGAAAACGCGCTCGGACCGATACCGAGAAAATCTTGGCCCAGCCAATAGGCGCGATTGTGAACTGACGCAGAGCCAGGACGCGCGTAGTTGGAAATTTCATACTGCTCGTAGCCGGCGTCTTCCAGGACGGACACAGCCATCTCGAAAAACGCGGCATCTGCGTCCGGGTCCTGCCGAAGTTCGCCGCGTAAGTGGCGCATAAAGAATTCGGTGTCCTCCTCGTAGGTGAGGCAGTAGGCAGAGATGTGATCGGGCTGAAGAGCGATGGTTTTCTCCAGTGTGAATTTCCATTGCTCGATGGTCTGGCCTGGTAACCCGAACATGAGATCGACACTAACGTTCGCAAATCCGGCAGCTCGTAGAATGTGGAACGATTCCTCTGCCTGGTGTGAGTTGTGCTCCCGTCCTAAAACCTTCAGCAATTCATTGTCCCAGGACTGAACCCCAAGGCTGACTCGGCTCACTCCAAGTTTGCGAAGGAGCGCAGCCTTGCGCGCCGATACACTCCCTGGATTCGCTTCGATCGTGCATTCTGCAAGCGATGAGAGGTCGAGCCGCTGACGAAAACCTCCGAGCAAAAATTCCAATTGCGATGTGGTGAGAGCCGTAGGTGTGCCGCCACCGAAATAGATGGTTTCAGGCGATAGCGCGAAAGTTGCGCATTGTTGATCGAGATCCCGTAATAGAGCTTCGCAAAATCGCCGCGTCTGCGAGCGATCGAGCAAATCTTTGTAAAATGCGCAATACGGGCAGATACGCGCGCAAAAAGGGATGTGAACGTAGATATGTCGAATTGGGTTATTTTCTTCCACGTCATTCCGAGCGGAGTCGAGGAATCCCGTGATGTAACCGTTGGATAGCGCCGCGGGATCCTTCGACTCCGCTTCGCTTCGCTCAGGATGACGGCCAGCGGAATAGTTGTGATTCGCAGCGTTACTCATACAATCGGTTGGTCTTCGCTCGACATGACAGAACTCCGGAACCTAGCTCTCATTCTGTTTTGCGCCATTGCCTCCGGGCTGGCGCAACCGCCGCCGCAGCCCGCGCCGACTCCGTCGATCGTGTATTCTGTGCACGATGCTGGCTCAATCAAAGATTACAGGACGAACTCGCGGATCGTGCGTGAGATGGTGAATCGGCTTGTCCTTGCTGTGACTGGTCAGTCGGACGTAGGGAAGGCATGGGCGTCGCTAGTCGCTCCGAATGACAGGGTGGGAATCAAAATCTGTGCAGCTGGTGGTGAACTTTTTACCACGCATCACGACATTGTGAATGCGATTGTCGACGGGCTTGCTGCGGCGGGACATCCACGTGGCAGCATTATTGTCTGGGACCGCTCTCTTGGCGGAGTCAAGGAGGCCGGGTATCGGCCGTCAGCCGATGGCTACCAGCTAAAGGCAATCGCACCGCGCGAGGGATACGATCCAAAAACAGTCCTCTCCGCTCCTCTGCTTGGGAAACTAATTTGGGGCGATTCTGAATACATTGGTGACTTGGGAAAGATGCCAATGCTATCCGATACCGAGAACACCAGCAACGTGAGTCATTTCTCCAAGATCGTTTCCACTGAAGTAGACAAAGTCATTAATCTTCCGGTAATGAGCATCAGCGAAACCAATGGGATCGCGGGTTGCATTTATAACATGACAATTCCCAACATCGATAACTGGCGCCGCTTTGCCCGGGGCTCTCGTTTTGGCGCGGAAAGTCTCGCCGAAATCTATGCGAATCCAATCATCGCAAAGAAGGTGGTCTTCAATCTAATGGATGGACTCATTGCGCAATACGCTGGTGGACCGCAGCCTCAACCGAACTATGCGATTCATCACGCGACGCTGTATGCAAGCAAGGACCCGGTGGCTTTGGACGCCGTCGCGTTGAAGTATTTCGAACAATGGCGCGCACGCACCGGTCTGCCTGCAATCGGCCCACTGGCTGCCTATGTCGGTTATGCCAGTCAGATAGGCTTGGGTAACTCAGCGCCGAATCGGATCGAAGTAAAAAATATCGGAAGATGAATTCTGATACTGTAGCCGGGGTCGATGATCCCGGCCGTCGATCGCGGCAGTTGCAGACATCCATCCTGGGTTCGGTCTCTCGTTCGTTTTATCTTTCAATACGCCTCTTGCCGCACCAGTTGCGCGAACCAATTGCTCTCGCGTATCTGCTGGCGCGCACAACAGACACTGTCGCCGACACAACTCGAATCCCCGGAGCCGTGCGAATGGAGGCCTTAAAAATGCTCTCGGCCGGCATTCAAGGGAAACGTTCGCGGGAAATAGTCGTCAATCAGATGGCCTCGTTCGTGCCGTTACAAGAGAATGCGTCTGAGCGAACGCTCCTGGGTTCCTTGGCCGACTGTTTGGAATGGCTAGAACAAACCGGAGAAGCAGATCGCGACGACATTCGCGCGGTGCTTGAGAAGATCACGCACGGCCAGATGCTTGATTTGCATCGCTTCGATAACCCGGCACAAGTTCGCGCGCTTCAGACCGCTGCCGATCTGGACGAATACACGTATCTGGTCGCAGGCTGTGTGGGCGAATTCTGGACGCGACTTTGCTTCCGGCATCTTCGGGACTTCGCCAGTTTGCCTCGGGACGAGATGCTCGCTCTGGGCCGGCGCTATGGCATGGGACTTCAGTTGATCAATGTCTTGCGCGACGCCGGCACCGATCTGCGAGCGGGTCGATGTTATTTTCCAGATGACGAGCTCGGAGCGATCGATCTGAGTGCGGCGCAGATTTTATCCGAACCGGATCGTTTTCAACCGATCTATCAAAGTTGGATGGAAAAAGCGCAGGATGGTTTGGCGCGCGGGATGCAGTATTCGCGCGCGATCCGGAACCGGCGAGTGCGTGCAGCTACAGTCTTGCCGGCATTAATTGGGGCGCGCACCCTTGCACTTCTGCGTAAGGCTGGTGCCAGCGCGCTGCATCAGACGATTAAAGTTCCACGCCAAGAAGTGCGTTCGATGATTGTATCGCTGGCCGTTCATCTCGCATCACGCGAAAAGATCGACGCAATTTTCAATCGCGCGAAACTGTAGCGGCGGCCTGTGACCGCCGAAATCGCAGGACGAGTATATCCTGGATTGCGTTATTCGGAGCTCACAGAGGCCGCTACAGAAAGTAATTTCGCTGTTTCTCGCTGATTGGCTTTCCGAGACGCTCGAGAACTTGCATCATGTCTTCCCAGACCTTCCGTTTCTCGGAGGGCGACTGGTTCCGCAGCAGATAGGCCGGATGATAAGTGATCATCAACGGTGTGCCGTTGTATGAATGCCAGCGTCCACGCAGTTCGCGCATTGCCCCGCGTGAGCCAAGCAAACCCTCCACAGCGACTGCGCCCAGCGCGACCAACACTTTCGGCTGAATAATATCGATCTGTTCGAGGAGATAAGGGCGGCAAATCTGCATTTCTGCCGGCGTTGGGGCGCGGTTCCCAAACGAGCCTGCCGGCATGTCCGGCCGGCATTTAAGGATGTTCGCGATGTAAACGTCTTCGCGCGCGAAGCCCATCGCTTTAATAATTCTCGTTAACAATTGTCCCGCGCGACCGACAAAGGGTTCGCCCTGCCGATCCTCGTCCGCGCCGGGCGCTTCGCCGATGAACATGATTTCCGCGTCGGGATTACCAACGCCAAAAACCGTTTGAGTGCGTGAGCTGGCGAGGTGCGCGCATTTGGTGCAACCGCGAACGCGTTCGCGAACAAGTGCTAGGGCTTGCGCTTTGTTGGACGTAGTTTGCTGTGTCTGTCGCTCCGTGGACGGCAAGCTCGCTTCCCGCAGCGACGCGGCCACAGAACATGCGGATCGCAGTCGCTCCAGCGCATTTCTCGACGCACACGGGGCGCGATCGGTTGTCTCTCGGATTTTTTCCAACGCGGCGATGACGAGGTCGAGAGCCGGCTGGATCATTGTGGCGCTGATCATCGGAAATTTTGCGTGCCGGTGCAATTTATTTGTGGAAACCCAGGCTCTGAGGCTGCCGGGGTCAGCGACCCCGGCTACAGCCCAGGTTCGCGTGCTACGCTACGCGTTGCGCGTGTTCAGCCATTGCAAAGCGAATCGCGCGACTTCCCGCGAATTCTTTAAATCAAGTTTATCTTTGATGTGCGACCGATGGGTCTCCACGGTCTTGGGGCTGAGATGCAATAGCTTTGCAATCTCGCGCACGTCCTTGCCTTTGCCGATGAGTTCCAAGATTTCGAGCTCGCGATCGCTAAGTCTCTCTACAGCGTCGGTCTCACCTTCAGACTCACGATGCGCGAATTTTGTGATCACCTGCGCTGCCATGGCCGGACTGAGATAAGGCCGCCCGTTAAAGACTTCGCGGATCGCCGTAATCACATTGGCCATCGCTTCATGTTTCATCACGTAGCCCTCCGCTCCGGCGCGCAGCGCTCGCAATGCGTAGAGCGATTCATCGTGCATCGAGAGCACCAGAATTGGCAGTTTGGGAAATTCTGCGCGGATATTCTTGATAAGCTCAATGCCGTTGGCACCTGGTAAACTGAGATCAACAATCGCCATATCGGGATGTAGTTTGCGAATGACGTCCATCGCTTCGGAGGCGCTGCCTGCTTCGCCACAGATCGCGAAGGTGCCATCGGAATGAATCATTTCCTCGAGGCCCTTTCGAAACAGCGGGTGATCGTCAACGATCACGATACGTTTCGCGTCCGGTAGCTCGCATAGCGGATTCCCGTTAGTCGAGCGTCGCTGGCTCACTCCGTGTGCGGCTCTCTCAGGAATTTTTTCGGAAGGAGTCGGTTAAATCAAAGCTGCTGCCAGCGCTTTCATGGCTTTTGCGACGGTTCTCGGCGTCTCACCATTTTCTTTTCCGCGCGATTTGTGTGAGCGGGACGCGTGATTTGACAAATAACACGAAATAGACGTCCCGCCGTGTTTTGGAGAGTCGATCTCCAACCGGCCGCCGAACATTCGAGAGCGATAATCCATGATGTGAAGGCCCAATCCTGGCTTCAAGGTCGGCTCTTTGGAAAATCCAACGCCATCGTCGATCACACGCAAAACCATCCCGCGTGTCGATCGCTCCAGCTTGATCACGATTTCCCGCGCTCCGGCGTGTTTGTTCGCGTTGATGACCGCTTCGCGCGCGATGCGATAGAGCTGCGCTGCAACGACGTCGTCGTCGATATGAAATGACGGTTTGACCTCAAGCCGACAGGGTATCTTCCAGATTTCCCGGTCAACCAAGTCCTCTAAGGCTGTGACGAACCCCACGGCATCGACATCGAGCCGATGCAAAGCGTGTGAAAGATTGCGCGTATCGGTAGCTGCCTCGTTCACCAGTTCCGCAATTTTGTCGATATCACTTACTTCAATGACACGATGGTTCTTCAAGCGCAACGCGACGGAGCGCGCCATGAACGCCACAGCGGTTAGGTGTTGGCAAAGCCCATCATGCAACTCCTGGCCCAGCCGCTGTTGCTCTCTGTCTGAAACGGAGAGAATTTCTCCTTCGAGTCCCTTGCGTCGCTCGATCTCGCTTTTTAACTCTCTGTTTGCGACAAGCAGTGCATGTGTTCGCTCGCGAACGCGCTCCTCCAACAGTTCCTTGGATTTTTGCAAAGCCGCTTCTGCTTTTTTTCTCTCGGTGATATCGACTACCACCGCTACAACAAATTTGGGCCGACCCGTCGCGTCCCTTTCTGGCGCGTCGCAGACGTTAACCCAGATAATCGACCCATCCTTGCAGACATAGCGCTTATCGATGACGCTTGATTCGCCTTTTCTGCAGACGCGCTCGAATATACGTATGGTCTTCTCTACATCGTCGGCATATGTGATTTCCTGAACGGTTTTGCCGAGCAGCTCGGACTCTAAATAACCCAACATCTTGCAGAACATCCGATTGACAAATTGGATGCGACCCTCCGGATCGTACCGCGCAATGCCAGCATTTGCTTGGTCCACAATCGTACGGAGGCGCTCTCGCGACTCATTGAGCGCTTCTTGGGTACGTTTTTGCTCGGTGATATCAATCAGGGATGCAATCCAGCCGATAACTTCCCCGTTCTGATTTTTGTCCGGCACATAAACGCCGTGTAGAAAACGCACACCGTGCTTTCGAAATGGCACCTTTGCTTCGTAGACAACGGTCTCGCCGGCCAAAACGCGCTCTATGTATGGCCAAATCGTTGCAAATCCGTTCTTGCCCATGATTTCGACGACTGGCTTGTCAGCGATTTCTTCCGGTGTGCGGCCGACCATTTCCGCGTAGGCGTGACTGGCATAGCGATAGCGCAGATCGCGGCCACAGCGCGTTAGCATGAACGGCGTTTGCGTCACGATCAGCTCTAGCTCAGCGTCCTTTTCTCGCAGCGCAGCATCTGCCGCTTTTCGCTCGGTGAGGTCGAAAATTGCCGTTTGGTGGAGACGCGCGCCGTCTTTCATCAACGAGAGCGTGGCAGTGCTTGACAACAGCACGGGAATTTTTCCGCCATCTGCTCGCGCCAGATTCAACTCAGTCACGACCGGGCTGTCCGACGAACGGCACTCGCGAAGATGATTGAGAAAGAGTTGCATGTCTTTTTTCGCGATACAAATAGCGAAGGTCGTTCCGATCAATTGCCTGCGCGACCGACCGAGTAGCCGAATGGCTGCGAAATTAATTTCTTCAATTCGCCCAACGCGATCGAACGTGACGTACCCGATCGGGGCGAAGTCGAAGAGATCGATATAACGCTGGATCGCCTGCTCGAGTTCTGTCTTTGGTTGGCGAAAGACCGGCCTCCTCAGCGGTCTGGCCGCTGCAATCTTTTTGCCATTGGTCCCGTCCACGCCATCGGTAAAGTCTCGCTTTCCGGCATTGAGGGTCGGTTTCTTTCTTTTCATCGCCGATCCAATTAATTCGCGTGGACGCGGGCGGCGCGATGCCGTGATTCCGCGCCGAATAGATGGCTTCTTATTTTTGCGGCCAGACTTATTTCTTCCGTTTAGTTGCTTTGCTGCCATCCGCTTCTTGCTCTCCCCCCCCGTTGATATCGACCAAGGTGATTACGGCGCCGTCAATTTTGTTCTCGGTTGTGCGATAGGGTCGCACTCGAAGCGAATACTGGCGGCCCTCCCTGTCAGTTACTCTGCGCTCGCGCATGGCCAGCGTCTCGATGACTTCCCGTAGAAGCTCTTCCAGATCGGGAATGTCAATATTCGGTTTGAAGTCGCTGATCGGCCGGCCGACGTCGCTATGCAGGACATTGAACGCGTTGCGGGCAGCGGGCGTCACGCGCCGCACCAATAGATCGCTGTCCACCATCAGGATCGGCAATTGCATGCTGGCGAGCAGATTTTTCAGGTCGCTGTTCATTTGCATCATCTCCAGATTGCGATTGCTCAACTCTTCATTCAGCGTAGTCAGCTCTTCGTTGGTTGATTGCAATTCTTCCTTCGCAGTCTCGAGCTCTTCGTTGGTAGCGGACAATTCCCGGCGCAGCTCCGTGATCTCGCGTTGCGATGTTGTTTTCCCACTGAATTGTGGCGCTTTACCCGGCTTCCCCGCACTGGTCGTCTCGTCGAAAATAACCAGCAGCCACGGTTTCTCAGTTCCAGGAATTTTGAACGGTACGACCTGCATGTTGATCTCGCGCGTCTTGCCATTGTGCTTGATGAGTGAACGTTCTGTCCGGGCGGGCTTGTTCGTTTTGATCGTGCGTCGAACGGTGTTACGTAAGTCGGCTGCCAGACTTGGCCGCACCAATTGCAAGAGGTTGAGCGTGGCAGGGCCGGGATGGTGTTGGAGATAAAAATCCGTTCTGCCGCGGAACTGATGCACGCGCAGATCATGGTCGATTACGGCTGCGGCCGGTGCGTATGCATTGAGCATGATGTGGTCGGCTGCCCGTACTAATTGTTCGCCGAATGTGGCAGCTTCGACGGTTGTCGATCTTACCGGAATTGATGCAAAGCGCGCCCGCTGATAATCCCCCATTTCCGCCGGCCGCGGCGTTGCGAGCATTTTCTTTGCGTAGATTTTGTTCTTCTTTTCTACCAAATCGAAAAGTTCATCAAACGTGCCGACCGATTCAGCCGGCCCGAGAATCAGATAACCACCGGGATTCAGCCCATGATGAAATTGCGGGATGCAGCGCTTGTGCAACTCCGGTGAAAGATAGATGAGCACGTTGCGGCAACTGATCAGGTCCAGCCGTGAAAATGGCGGGTCGGCTACTACGTTCTGCCGTGCGAACGTACAGATCTCCCGCACGCGACGGCTGACCTGG
>QHPC01000084.1 GCA_003218915.1 Verrucomicrobiota bacterium | reverse complement strand
TTCTTTTGTTGTAATGCCGGGACGCACCAGGTCGCTAACACGGTCGAGAATATCGCTCGCGGCGCGGCATGCCTGCCGCATCTTCTCGATTTCCTTAGCGTTCTTGATCGGAATCATCGTTTGTCTTCAATCAGCCGCGAGATATCGCTAAAGACTGCCTCGCGATCGCGGTTACCGTCGATCCGATGTAGTATCGACATTTTTCCATAAAAAGATGCCAGCGGCTCAGTCTTGGTGCGGAACTCTTGCAAGCGAGTTTGCAGCACGCTTAGGTCGTCGTCGTTCCGCCGTACCAGTGGACCGTCGCAATACGGGCATACGGCACGCTCTGAGAACTGCGCACTTGATGTGCTGGTCGTAAAGCCGCATTCGCCGCATTGGAGCCGGCCGGCAATGCGGTCACGCACGGTCTGCTCCGACACCTCGAGCCAAATCGCTAAATCCAAAGCGGTACGCAATCGCGCCAAAATCGAAGTCAAACTTTCGGCCTGCCGCAGCGTCCGGGGAAAACCGTCGAATACGAATCCGTGGCCACCATGCAGGCGCAACCAGTCTTCGATCAGTTCGATGATGATTTTGTCGGAGACGAGCCCACCGCTCTGGAGCACTTCGGCGGTCTTCTTTCCCAACGGCGTGCCGAGGTCTCTTTCACGGCGCAAGATTGCGCCCGGCGAAGTGACGGGAATCCCGAATTGGCGCGTAATCATTTCTGCTTGGGTCCCTTTGCCGGAACCGGGCGCGCCGAGAAGAACGAGCCGCCTTTTCACCTATTTGCCGTAAAGGAAAATGGCGACGCCAGCAATTACCAGCACGGCGATCCCGACGTATAACCACATTAGCGTGCTGCTTGCTGCCGTTTCGCCGCGACTGTACGCCCCGCCTCCAAATGCTCTCCCTCGAATGCGACCCTTGCGCAGGAAACCGTCGTAATGCCGCTGAATAAGGTGTGTCTCCACCTGGCGCATGGTATCGAGCATGACGCCCACAATGATCAACAAACTTGTGCCGCCAAAAAATTGCGCCGTGATAATGGGCACATTCAATCCCTGGCTGAGAAGACTTGGCAATACCGCTATCAGCGTCAGGAAGATCGCACCGGCAAACGTTAGTCGCGTCATTGTGAAATCAAGAAAGTCGGCCGTCGGTTTTCCCGGTCGCACACCCGGGATGTAACCCCCGTACTTCTTCAGGTCATCTGCGATTTGAGTTGGTTGGAACTGCGTTGCGACCCAGAAATAACTGAAAAAGAAAATCATCGCCGCGAGAGCGACATAATGGGGCCAGCCGGTGGAAAGCGCGTTGGCGATGCGGTTGGCAATCGGGCTGTTCTTAAAGCCGTAGCTGACAATCGTCGCGGGAAAAAGGAGAAGAGCCCAGGCAAAGATGATCGGCATCACGCCGGCGTAATTCACTTTTAAGGGCATGTACTGCGTTTGGCCTCCGTACATTTTGCGGCCAACTACGCGCTTGGCATACTGGACGGTGATCTTCCGCACGCCCTGCGTAATCGTGATCACCGCGGCAATTACGATGATCAAAAACAACACCAGCAAAACAAGGACCATCGGATTCACCTGGCTCGACCCGGTCTGCGCCGAGGGCACGAAAGTCTTCCACGCCTGCGCGAGCGCAGCGGGCAGCCGCGCAACAATCCCCACTGTAATGATTAGCGATATCCCGTTTCCAATGCCGCGCTCGGTAATTTGGTCGCCCAGCCACATCAATAGAAGCGTCCCAGTGGTCAGGGAAACCACAGTGACGATTCGAAACTTCCAGCCGAGATCATCGACCAGTGGAATCCCGAGGTTCTTGATGGTGTCGATAATCCCCGGCAACATGGTGTGATACGATTCCGGGTGTTGGAACGACAACGCCAGTAAGTACCCCTGGAAAACGCACAGGCCTAGCGTCGCGTAGCGCGTCAACTGCATGATCTTTTGCCGGCCGCCATCTTCGCGGGCGAGCCTGCCAAGTCGCGGGATTACAGCAGTTAGCAACTGCATCATGATCGATGCGCTGATGTAAGGCATGATGCCCAGAGAGAAGACTGCGCAATTTTCCAGCGCGCCACCACTGAACAAGTTAAACAGCGCTGCAAGACCACCTCCAGAGCGTTGTTCCAGAGAAGTGCGAAACCACTCTTGCAACACAGCCTGGTTGACTCCGGGCGTTGTGATCGCCGCTCCCAGACGCACAATCACGATCACGGCCAGCGTAAACATAATGCGCCGACGCAATTCGGGTATCTTGACCGTGTTGAGAAACGCCGAAACCATCCGCTAAATGTGAAACATCTTGCGCCGGGAAGCTAGCTCTCCCGCGATGCTTTCTTTTTTGCCTTGGCCGAGGTCTTCCTAGACGATTTTTTCTTCCGTGTTTCCTCTAACGCAGCTTCGCCAGCTGGTTTCTCCGGCGAAGCTTCAGATGCCGCGGCGGCATGAGGACGCTCTGCTTTCTCACGCAGCGTAATCGTCCCTCCTGCTTTTTCGATTTTTTCCCGGGCTGACGCGCTGACTTTATCGGCTTCTACCGTCAGGCCGTGCTTTAATTCTCCGTCACCAAGGATTTTGATTCCCACGAAATCACCGCGGACGAGCTTCGACTCGCGCAGCAGTTGTTCGTTAACGGCAGTCCCAGCCTTAAATGCGTTGAGATCATCAAGATTGACGACCGCGTACCGCTTGTGAAAGGCGGCGTTATTAAATCCTCGCTTTGGCAATCGCCGAATCAACGGCATCTGCCCACCTTCGAACCCCAGGCGAATACTCCCACCTGAGCGCGCCTTTTGTCCCTTATGACCCTTGCCACTGGTCTTTCCGTGGCCGGAACTTTCCCCGCAACCCAGGCGCTTCACGCGATGTCGCGAGCCGGGCCGCGGTTGCAGATTATGAAGACGCATCATGTTGCTCACCTTTTCCATCGCTGAAGTGAATTCCGCGCACTTTGAAAATTTCGTCCCGCCGGCGAAGTGATTTCAGCGCAGCGATCGTCGCCTTCACTACGTTGGCATGATTGCTTGACCCGAGCGACTTGGCCAGCACGTCTCGGATGCCGGCAGCCTCGGCTACGGCCCGCACACCTCCGCCGGCAATAACGCCGGTCCCCGGCGATGCGGGACGCAATAGGACTCGCGCTCCATCATATTCGCCGATCACTTCGTGAGGAATCGTGTTTTCGTTCAATGAAACTTTTTCCATCGCTTTGCGGGCGGATTCGGAAGCCTTTCGAATGGCCTCGGATACTTCGTTAGCTTTGCCAAATCCGCATCCAACTTTTCCGTCGTGATCTCCAGCCACGATCAACGCGCTGAAGCTGAAACGGCGTCCACCTTTCACAACCTTGGCGCAGCGGTTGATAAATACGACTTTCTCCGTCGTATCGCCCTTTTTCGCGGGCGCCTTATCCTGCCTGCGCGTGTCCGGTCTTCTGCCTGCTGAATGTGTTTGAGCCATGAATTAAAATTTTAAGCCGCCTGCGCGCGCCGCGTCTGCTAATGCCTTCACTTTTCCATGATAAAGGAACCCGCCACGATCAAAAACGACTCGCTCGAGTTTCTTCGCAAGTGAGCGTTCCGCTATCGCCTTGCCGACTTGTTCCGCCGTGGTCTTGTTTGCAGCGGCTTTATCTTTCCCTACTAAGGAACGCTCCGCGGTCGATGCTGCGGCCAGCGTCCGTCCGGAATTGTCGTCGATCACCTGGGCGTAAACGTGTTTGCCAGAGAAATGAACCGACAGGCGCGGCCGTTCCGCCGTACCTGTCACTTTTTTCCTGATCCTTTGATGAACACGCTGCCGCGCTGCTTTACGAATCGTCGCCATAATTATTGAACAGTCTTACCCACTTTGCGACGAATCTGCTCGCCCGCGTAGCGAACGCCTTTGCCCTTGTACGGTTCCGGAGGGTAAAAGCGACGGATGTCCGCCGCCACCTGGCCAACCAATTTTTTGTCTACGCCCTCGACTTTAATCTTCGTGTTATCCGCGACCGTGATTTTGATGTCCTTCGGAATCGAAAACGGAACCGGATGGGAGAAACCGAGACTCAAGTTAAGCGTGGATCCCTGGACGGCAGCCTTGAACCCAACTCCTTCGATCTCGAGTTGCTTGGTGAAACCTTCGCTTACGCCCTGCACCATGTTGTGCACGAGACTACGCGAAAGCCCATGTAATGCTTTCACACTGCGGGTTTCTGTTTCGCGCACCACCGATACCTGGTTGTCCTTCACGCTTGCCCGGATTTGCCGCGGAAGCTTCCACTGAAGCTTTCCTTTGGGTCCCTCGACTGAAACCTCTCCCTCTCCGTCAACGTTTACTTTCACCTTGTCGGGAATCTCGACGGCCTTATTTCCAATTCGTGACATAAAATTACCAAACGTAGGCCAGTAGTTCGCCGCCTACTTTTTGCTTCCGCGCTTCGCGTCCCGATAAAACACCGCGTGATGTGGAAAGAATCGCCAAACCCATTCCGCCCAGAACTCGAGGGATTTCATCAGCACCAACATACCGCCGCAATCCCGGGCGGCTCACTCGGCGAAGCCCCGCAATGGCGCTCGAGCGGTTTACGATCTTGTTCGTGATCTTGATGCGCGGATGTGCAGCGCTCGTGTCAATCGAGTAATCAGAAATGTAACCTTCATCTTTCAGGATGCGTGCGAGTTCGGCCTTGATCTTCGAGTACGGGACCAGCACCTCGGGTTTCTGCGCACGCGTGCCGTTGCGGACACGCGCCAGAAAATCGGCAATCGGATCAGTAACAGTACTCATGAAAATCAGGCGGCTTGCGCGGCGGGCTTCTTTGCCCGGTCGCTAAACGGCATTCCCATTTCGCTTAACAGCGATTTGGCTTCCTCGTCGGTCTGTGCCGTGGTGACGATTGTAACATCAAATCCGATATTGCGCTTGATTTTATCCAGCTCAACTTCGGGGAAAATCGATTGATCCGAAATTCCCAGGGTATAGTTGCCGTGGTTATCAAAACAACGCGGAGACACGCCGCGGAAATCGCGGATGCGCGGCAGCGCGGCTTTGATGAAGCGCTCGAGGAATTCGTACATACGCTCTCCACGAAGTGTCACCTTTGCGCCAATAGCCTGGTCTTTGCGCAATTTGAAATTGGAAATGCTTTTTTTGGCCAGTGTTTCCAACGGGCGCTGGCCGGTGATTAATGCCAGCTCAGCCTTCGCTTCTTCCAGTGCCTGCTTCACATCAGATTGCGAGCCGACCGAAGTGTTAATGACCACTTTTTCGACTCTCGGAACCTGGTGAATGTTTTTGTAGCCATGCAGCTTTTGCAGCGCAGGCATAACCCGTTCTTTGTAATGGCGATGAAATTCGTTTTCCATTTTCAATACACTGTCATTCTGAGCGAAGCGAAGCGAAGTCGAAGAATCCCGCGGTGAAATCGAGAACACTGCTACGGGATCGCGCGACTTCACTCGGGATGACTGTCATTTTCCTTAGTTTCGATCATGCCGCTTTCTTCTCTGCTTCCTTTTTCGATTTCTTCGCCGGTTTTTTCTCAGTCTTCTTCTCGCGCTCGATCAATTTCACGTTGGAAATATGAATCGGACCCTCGCGTTCGGCGATTTTCCCACTCGGATTATCCTGGGATTTTCGCAGGTGTTTTTTGATGATCCGCACACCTTCAACGACG
>QHPC01000374.1 GCA_003218915.1 Verrucomicrobiota bacterium | reverse complement strand
GATTTGTCGGCCTCGACAATGTTAATGAATGATGCGGCAGCCGTCGCTTCATGGTTGGTCTTCAAATTGCGATTGCTTCGCGAGCGGCAAATGCGCGGAAGACCCGCAGCAGCCCAATGTCGTATTTGTTACCAAGAAGCGCCCTCACATCGACAAGTCCTCCATTGCTCACCTGCCGAAATGCGGCGGCGATTTCAGTTTGTTGCGCAGGCGTAAAGAATCGATCGCGCGATTGGGGGACGATTTTGCCGCATTCAATCGCGGCCAGTAGATGGCTGTAAATGGTGCTGCGCACAAAACCGCGGGCGCGCGCGATTTCATCGACCGATTCACCTTTTTGAAATCGCCGCAGCGTCTCGGATTGACTGTCATTTAAGCGGGGTCTCCGTTGCGGGAACGGCGAATCGGCGTTTTCAGAAAATGTCCGCCGCGGATTCGTTGCGAGATAATTTTTAATCTCGCTGAGGAACGGCGCGGCAAAATCTTTCAGCTTCTGCTCGCCGACGCCGGCGATTCGGCGGAACTCACTTGTGTTTGTTGGATAATTTCTCGCCATTTCACGGAGCGATACGTCGGAGAAGATGACGTAGGCCGGCACGTTGCGTTCGTCGGCGAGTTTGCGACGCAGGCCGCGCAAGCGCTCAAATAACACTTCGTCGCAGGCAATCGCACCGGCGCGAGCCTTTTGATCCCGCGTGACAATTTCGACCTGCTTCGTGAGTGTGATTAGCGTGCGCTGACGCAAGGCGTCTTGGCCGCTACGCGTCAGCGCCAGCGTTGCGAACTTTCCAGGCGCACATTCGACGAATCCAAGGCGTAGAAGCTCGCGTCCGATCGCCTGCCAGGCTTCGCGTTTTAGGTCGCGGCCAATGCCGTACGTGGACAATTCATTGTGACCTCGTTGCCTCATCGCCTCCGTGTCTGCGCCACGCAGAACATCGACAATGTGGTTCAATCCAAATGCGAAACCGCTTTTCGCCTGGACGCGATGCACGCAGGAAAGAAATTTTTGTGCCGGGATTGTGCCGTCGAACGTCTCGCGCGGATTAAGACAGTTATCGCAGCCTTCACACGATGGCTTCGAATATTGTTCGCCGAAGTATTGCAGCAGCGCCGCGCGCCGGCACTCGCGCGTCTCAGCGTAATGAACCATCTGCCGCAACTGCGCCCGCGCAATGCGCGCTTCGCTTTCACTCTTTTCATCGATGAAATGAAGTTGCTTGGCGACATCACTGGCGCTGAAAAGCAACACGCATTCGCTGGGCAATCCATCACGCCCGGCGCGCCCGGTTTCCTGATAATAGCTCTCCAGATTTTTCGGCAGATCGTAATGCACGACGAAGCGCACATTGGGCTTATTGATACCCATTCCGAAGGCGATCGTTGCCGTGACCACTCGAACGTCGTCACGCAAAAATGATTCCTGGTTTTTTGTGCGTTCTGCGGCGGTAAGGCCGGCGTGATACGGCTTCGCGCTTACGCCATCTTCGTTGAGATTGCGCGCCACCGACTCGGTGCGCTTTCTGCTGGCACAATAAACAATCCCGCTCTCGTTCGGCCGACTCCGGATGAATTCCAGCAGTTGTTCGTCGCTCCTAACGCGCTCGGTCGCTGTCGCGGTGAGCGCCATGGTCGGCACGTCCGGCAAATGCTTCCGCAGTTTTTTCAGCTCGCGATATTCGGGACGGAAATCGTGCCCCCATTCGCTGATGCAATGCGCTTCGTCGATCGCGATCTGGGCAATGTTCCAGTTGAGCGCGCGTTCCAGAAAGGTATCAAGCATCAGCCTCTCTGGAGCGACGTAAAGCATCCGGTATTCGCCGCGATGCAAGCCGCGCCAGCGCGCCTTTGCCTCGTCCCGATCCAGCGTTGAATTCAAATATGTCGCCGGGATCCCGCTGGTTTGCAGCGCATCGACCTGATCTTTCATTAGCGAAATCAGCGGCGACACGACAATCGTGAGCCCGTCGCGCATCAAAGCCGGCAGTTGGAAACAAAGCGACTTGCCGCCGCCGGTCGGCATCAGCACAAACACGTCCCGCCCGGCGAGGGCGTCGCGAATGATCTCCCGCTGCAACGGCCGAAACTCATCGTAGCCGAAATGCTTTTTGAGAATCGCGCTCAAATCCACAACGATCGTTTTAGCCGCACCGCCACATTTTGCCGAGTATTGTTTGCTTGTGGGCCATGCCGAAAACATGCAGAACGTCAGATCGACATGATCAAATCAGCAGGAGCTGTTTGCCTGGCGCTGTTGTTTCTGCCCGCAGGAGTTCCTGCACAGGACAAGTATCCCGGCGGAATTGTTCATGGACCGAAAGCCGGGTTTAACATCAGTGCGCCCGAAGGCTGGGTCCTTGACAATGAGTCGGGCAAAGGACAGGACATGCCGTGCGTTCTTTATCCAAAAGGCGAATCGTGGTCGAATGCGAAGACGGTGAT
>QHPC01000083.1 GCA_003218915.1 Verrucomicrobiota bacterium | reverse complement strand
ATTCGCGCGTTTCGCTTCGAGTAAATCGAGGTCGCTCACAGTTCCCGCGCTGTTGATTTGGGTAATGTCGCGGGAAACGATTTTTCCCGGTTGCGGCTCGCTCGTCTGATCGCAAATCGCCACGCGTCGGCCGGCCTTGATCAATTTTGCGATGTAAGTTTGCGCTGCGTGATACGGCATACCGCACATCGGCACGCCGTTGCGCTTGGTTAGTGCGACATTCAGCAAGACCGAGGCTTCTTTTGCGTCTTCAAAGAACAATTCATAGAAGTCGCCGAGCCTGAACAACAAAAGCGTATCTGCCGGGATGCTGCCTCGGAGCCGCCGGTATTGCTGCATCATTGGAGTGAGCGCGTCGGCCATGATTTCAGAATTAGATCAGCCCGCGCGAATTGCGAGTTTGGAATGTGGATTGGTAAAAATTCCTTGCCTGCCAGAGGTGTTCGTCTCCAATCTGACGCGGCCCGCATGAAGTTCATCGCTCATTTGCCTGGCGGCTGGCTTGGCACATTCTGTTTTCTTTTTTCTCCCGTTTTTCTCGCCGCTACGCTCGTTCAAAAGAATCCGCCGGTGCGTTCTGCGGAGGCGCCGGTGTTGATTTGGGACATTGACCTAACGCTAGCCAGGACTTGGCTGCGCAACGTCCGCACAACTGATGATCCGCTTAAGGCGAGCGATGGCAAAACCCCTTCAACCACTGGTTTAATCGATCTCCATGCCTCTGGCAGCGGAGAGTTTACCGCTGATAACCTCAAACTTTTGCTAACGCGAATGCATGGTCCGGTCACCATTTTCGATCTACGGCAAGAAACACACATATTTGTCAAGGGCCTGCCTGTTAGTTGGTTTGCAACACGAGATTGGGCGAATGTCGGTCGGAGCCAGACTGAAATCGAAGAGGCCGAAGCTGCATGGGTGCAGTCGCTTGGACCGGGGAGCGAAATTGCCGTTCGGCCAGGTGCGCTGGTCAAAAAGGGCAACACGGACTCTGCCGCCCCACAACAGGTGATCGTAAAAGAAGCGAGTACCGAACGCGATCTTGTGTCCTCCGCCGGCACCAGTTATGTGCGGGTCGCGGTTACGGACCACACGCGACCACTCGATGATACGGTCGATCGATTTATCCTAGCTATTCGCGGACTTCCCGAGAACGGCTGGGCGCATTTTCACTGCGAAGCGGGACTTGGACGAACGACCACATTCATGGTGCTGTACGACATGCTGCGAAATGCGACTCGTGTATCTCTCGAGGATATTGTGCGCCGTCAGAAATTACTCTCTTTCGACTACGATGTACTGCGCCCGATTGGGCCTGGGAACTGGAAGGCTCCTTACGTAGAAGATCGGATCGCATTTGTTCGCGTGTTCTACGATTATGCGCGCGCTAATCCGAACGGTCGCCCGCAGCTCTGGAGTGAATGGCTCAAATCGGGTGTGCGGTGACGATGCAAATCCCAGGCCTGTAAATCGTTAACGGAACTGCCATCCCGCGCTCGTGCGTTCCAATCCCATCCATTACCAATATCCAATCGGAACATTAAACTTCACTCGACTTACTAGCGAATTTTCGGTGCTCCGCTTAGCCGCTCCCTTCGCTGATGCGACCGATAGGACCGTGCTTCCGTCAGCAGATGCTTTTTCAATAGTGACCGCCACGTCGAACTCGACTAGGAAAACGCTATCGGCGCCGTGAAACGTGCGAAGAACGTTGGGGTTGTCGCCGCCGCCGCCAATCTTTGGGGCGATGCGGTCATCGTGGGTTTTCGCACTTGTCACTCCGAGCGAAATCTGTGTCAGCGTCGTTGCAACAAACTCTTGAAGATCCATTACAGTGAGGGTCTGACTAGAATTTAGTTACACAATGTATCCTCTTACTCGTGAAATGAAATATCCGCTAGAAATGCGTACTGTGGCAAGTCACGTTTCACTCAGCTCCAAATCCAAGTTGCTTCGAATCGTTTACATCGTGAAACTCAGCACTGTTGGACCTCGCCGGCGTCTGTTCGTGCCTTTCGATGACCTTTGCCTGCTGCATCGTGAAGCGGATCACACAAAATAGTGAAACCTGGAACGGCAGCGCTGAAGCATATTGGGTGACAGAAATTCCCTGATCTTTTGTATTTCCCCAGCTGGACTGCTGGGCACGGGCTCAATGGCCATTTAGCTTTTTTCGGGAACTTCGCTCCGTGGTTTCCGGAGAACAACCTAAGGCATGGAAAGACCAGCCATTCATCCGCCATTCGAGATACGTCCGTGATGGTTAGTCGCTGACCTATGGATCTTCAAGACTTTATTACGACGACCCTCTGCCAGATTTCGGCCGGAGTGGCAACGGCGAAAAACTATGACAGGTGTATCGCCCCACGGATTGGCGTCGGCCAGGACGAGCCTAAGATACTCCGTACACTTGCCGACTCAGATGGCGTCTTTCTAGTCGAGTTCGACGTGCCGGTCGCTGCCTCGGAGGCGACTAAAAACGGAGCCGCTGGTAGCATTGCGATTCTATCGCTGGCTCCAGGAAAGAGACAGGCTAACCGTAGTGTCGAAAATTCGCTAGTAAGCCGGGTGAAGTTTAGTGTTCCGATTAATTATAGGTGAGTGGCCGGATCTCAGGTCATCGAAGCCGTCTGGACCACTTGAGGGACCGCGTAGGCGGGCCATTTGCGCATTCTACATGGCGAGATAGCGCCGGCGCGTTTATGTCATTGCAACAACGGCGGACTCGTTGTCAGTGTCGTTGTTGCTTATCGGAATCCTCGCGGGATTTTGCCTATAAGAATGGAGGCGAGGGGAGTTGAACCCCTGTCCTCGTCGCTATCCGCGCAAACATCTACATGTTTATCCGACGATAAATTCTGAGGAGCCAAGCCATGCGCCGGCACACTGCCGGCTCCCGAGCGTCCACGAAAATCGATTCACGAACCGGCGCGGTCGCTCCACCGATTCGCCAGCCTGCTGTCCACATTTGCCGTCGTAGCAGGCGTCCCACGACAAATGTCGCGATCAATTAAGCCGCGAGAGCGAGACCTTCGTTGTCTGCGTTTGTTTTTTGGTCCGGTTTTTAACGAGGCCAACGAACCATCCTCGACATGCCGCCTGCGCTTCCAACGATGAGTCGAAGCCAGTACGCCCCCATTTTTTTGTACTTGAACAAATACCTCTTTTTGCAGTCTTATGCAAACGGACATGGCCTCCGGCGAAGCGGTCCAGCCCAGGGAACTTTCAGGGCTTCCGGAGAAGTCCGTCCCGCTTCCTCGATTTTTGCGGCGCTCCCTGCGGTGGACGCGACGAAACTTCAGTAGTCGCGCGAAGTTGCTTTCAGGCGGCGAGGTCGTCGTTCTTTCAGCGCCAAAGAGCGGGCGCACGTGGATTCGGACATTTCTTTGCGCCTACTTATGCAAGCGTCACGGCGTTGAGTTCACTCTGCAGCCCGGGCGGTACAATCATCCGGGATTTCCCCGGATAATATTCTCCCACGATCGTTTTGAGCACCGAACCAAGGGGAATCGCTGGGACCGCTTGCGAGGCAAATATCTTGTCCCGAGAAGAGAACTTCAACGAGCGAAGATCATCCTGCTCGTGCGGGACCCACGGGATTGTTTCGTCTCCCTCTATTTACAAATGACGCGACGCGATCCGAGCGCCGATGCAGCCTTGAAGGAAAAATCTGTCAGTGAACTGTTGCGTGATAAGAGATTTGGAATCCGCGGCATTGTCCGCGCAATGAACGACTGGCTTGCCGAATTCTCAGGCCGAAAGGATTTCACGATCATCCGCTACGAGGCGTTGCGGGCATCCCCAGCCGAGTATTTTCGAGACCTGCTTGCCGTGGTCGGCGAAGCGACGCCGGATACGTCGATTTTTCAGGAGGCGCTTGAGTTTTCTCGTTTCGAGAACATGCAAAAACTAGAAGCCGCCGGAGTTTTTGATTCGAAAATCCTGCACCCTGGTGACGTGCGTGATCCGGAGTCGTTTAAGGTGCGTCGCGGAAAAGTAGGGGGTTATCGGGAGTATCTTTCGGCCGAGGATCTGGAGTATGCTGCGGACGCATTGATGGAGCTCGATCCTCTGTTCAGATATAGCTCCTGAGAGAATCTCGGGCCACAGATTCAATCGAGGGTTGCTTGCAGGGGCCACTCGTCTCGTATTCTCGCCGGCCCCCACTCGACACCAGCAGCCAAGCTGAGACCCGGGGATGCGAGGGCATCATTCGGAATCGAGCGGCGTTCTGAACTTGGGCTGGCGGCGGCTGCGAAAAAAAGCTTGCATTCTTCCACGTTCGTGCGCGTGACGGGCGCTCCGGTTTTGTTCGCCGCATCCGACTTTCTCAGCGGCAAATGCGGCGAGAATGGACGTGACGCTTAGAGAGGCATGCACCCATAACAGCGACAAATGAAACTCTCTAAACGTGGCGAATACGCGCTCCGAGCTCTTATCGATCTCGGCATCGCCTCCGAACTTGGCTGGCCAATGCTCCAGATAAGCGAGCTGGCGGCGAAAGAAAAACTGCCGATCAAATTTCTCGAGCAGATTTTTATGCAACTCAAGGCGGCCGGATACGTGAAAAGCAGACGCGGAAAGTTCGGCGGTTACTCCCTTGCACGCACGATGAGCCGGATAAAATTTGGCGCCGTCATTCGGTTGATCGACGGGCCGCTGGCGCCAATCCGGTGCGTTAGCCAGACATCCTACGCGCGCTGCTCCTGTCCGGATGAAGTTCACTGCGGCCTGCGAATGTTGATGTTCGACGTCCGAAACGCGATCAGCACAGTGCTCGATCGCTTCACTCTTGCAGATATCGTGGAGATCACGCTCCGCAAATATCGTCGCGATAAAGTCGCCCCGCCTTTCCTCCATCGATCCATCCCGCTCGCGTCGATCTTGTCCAAAGAGGGTGAGCCGCCAATTCGTGGACGGAGCAGAGTGGAGGCATTGAAACAATTTTCAGGGTCCCGCGGGAGCCAGTTACGCAACGGCCGCGCGAAAACTGCGGCTAGATAGGAGACAAATTATGTCGATCAGAAAATGTTTCTTAAGGCAGATCAGCTATCTCGTTTCGGTACTGCTGCTAGCGACGATCCGACCGCTCATAGCGGAAAGCGCTTCCGACGCTAAGCGGATTGAGGAACTCGAGCGCACCGTCGCCGAGCTCAAAAAGGAAGTTGCTGAATTAAAGAAGACACAAACAGCGTCTCTCCCTGAGGGGAAAATGAAAACAAAAATTACCTACGATGGGAAAACGTACGTTGAAAAAGCCGTCGTCGAAGAGAAACCGCCTGTTTACGTCCAGCAGCGGGGGCCGGAACTGAAACTCGTGCTGGGTGGATTCGTTCAGGTGAATTTCGAAGACGGCGACGTCTCTGCGTTCGAAGGCCGGTTTGGTGAGACTGCGGTGAAGGATCGTTTTCGGCTGCGTCGGGCACGTATCAATCTGACTGGCGATTTTGCGGAGCAATTCGATTTCAAAGTCGAAGGTGATTTTGGCCAGAGTGATGGGACTTCAGGTAACCGGACCGCTTTTTCCGCAACAGATATTTGGGTCAACTGGCATGAGTATCCTGCGGCACAGATCAAGGTCGGCCAGTATAAAGCGCCATTTGGCTTGGAGCAGCTGACTCCGGATTATGCCTTGTTCACAATCGAGCGCACATTGCCTACCGGCGCAATCACGCCAGACCGGCAAATCGGTGCCGAACTTTGGGGAAAACCATTCACGAGCATTTGGCCTGAGCAGAAGGACCTGCTGACCTACTACGCTGGCATTTTCAACGGCAACGGTCGCAACATCACCGTAAACGACAACAACAACTTTATGTTTGTGGGTCGTCTGGAGCTGCAGCCGTTTAAAGGTAAAATCGCTGGTCAGAAGTCCTTTCTTAAGCTGGGCGGCGACGTGCTCAACAGCCGCGATGAACAAGGGGTGAATATCTCGCAGTCGAGCAACTTGCTAGTAAACGACGATGGTTCTCTCTCGCCCTTTGTCCTACCTAGCGCGGATCAAAGAACGGCTTGGAGCGTGGACGCCTGGTTCGAGGTGGGTCCCTTTGATTTAATCGGTGAATACCTCCAGGAACGCGTACAAGGTCGCACCGTAAACGGAGTGCCTCCCGAGTTCGCCAACTTCACGACCGACGGATTCTATGTAACGGGCGGTTATTTCCTCGTCCCGAAGAAGCTGCAGGCTGTGGTTCAATGGCAGTATTTAAACCCCGGGCAAAAGGGGAACGACGGCCTCTATTCAATCCTAGGCGGCCTCAACTACTACATCCACGGAGACGATCTCAAACTGATGGTGAATTACATCCATACCTGGTCGGATTTCCGTCAGGCAAATCCCGAGTTTGGCGAGGATCAGTTCGATGAAGTCATCGGGCGTGTTCAACTAATGTTCTAGATCGAAGCAAACCAGATTGGAGCAAACGAAAAATATGAAAGAGACATTCTTAAGTAAACTGCGCGAGTTATGGACGATTCGCCGGCGCTGCCAACAGATCCACCTTCAACAACGACGGAATCGACTTCAGCAATCAACTAAATTTCATGCCGAAATGCAGCAACTTACTAAAATCCCGGTCGGCAGTTATTCTATGAGGATATGAAAACAAGAGCATTGATCGCAGTTGTCGGAGCATTGGCGCTTTTCTGGTCACATGGCCGTGGGGAAGAGAAAACCGTGATTCGCTTTGGGCATTTCCCGAACATCACTCATGCGCAGGGAGTGATCGCACACGCACTCTCCCGGCAAGGCAAGGGCTGGTTTGAAAAACACCTCGGGCCGAATGTCGACATTCAGTGGTTTACTTACAACGCGGGGCCGTCAGCCATGGAAGGGATCTTCGCCGGATCGCTAGATGTTACTTATGTGGGCCCGGGACCAGCTCTTAACGCGTACTTAAAATCGAACGGTGAAGAAGTGCGCGTAATCTCCGGCGCAGCCAATGCCGGAGCGGCCCTGGTTGTAAAAGCTGATTCGCCTATCAAGACGCCGGCAGATTTTCGCGGAAAAAAAATTGCCACACCGCAGCTCGGCAACACGCAGGACATTTCCTGCCGGGCGTGGTTGAAGGCACAAGGATTTAACGTCACGCAAACCGGCGGCGATGTGACGGTGATCCCAACACAGAACCCGGATCAGCTTGGACTCTTTCAAAGTCGCGGAGTTGATGCCGTCTGGACAGTCGAGCCATGGGTAACGCGGCTCGAGCGCGATGCGAAGGCGCGTGTTTTTCTCGAAGACAAGGACACCATCACCACGTGGCTCGTTTCCAGTGTAAAGTTCCTCCGTGATCGGCGCGATTTGGTGAAGAAAATCGCGGACGCGAACGGGGAATTAACCAAGTGGATTCAACAAAATGAAGCGGAAGCGCAAAAACTATTAATCGAAGAATTGAAAGCGGAAACGCGGGCTGACTTTTCGGCAGACGCTGTCGCGCAAGCGTGGAAGCGGATTCAGTTCAACAGTGAAGTATCGCGCGATTTGATTGCCAAGTCAGTAAAGGATGGAAAAGATGCCGGTTTCTTAAAAGGCTCGACAGACACGTCGAAGCTGATCGAAGCTCCGTAATGCATCGAGCAGGTCGTCACCATTCCTCCGCTACTGAGGAGCTCCAGGTCATTGCGCCCTCGAAGCTTGCGATCGAGAACGTGTCGAAGAGCTTTAGGGGCGCGTCCGGCCCGGTGCTCGCGCTGGACCGGGTGAGCCTGAACGTTGCCGAAGCTGAATTCGTTTGTCTGGTCGGTGCCAGCGGCTGTGGCAAGACGACACTGCTCAATATCATTGCCGGCTTGGAAAAGCCAGACAGCGGCACGGTGCTGGCCGACGGCAAACCGGTGAGGGGACCCGGTCGCGAACGGCTCGTGATGTTTCAGGAACCGGCGCTATTTCCCTGGCTGGATGTGTTTGGGAATGTCCTCTTTGGACTCAAGCTCAAACCGAATTTAACAAACAAGGACAGGTGCGATGTCGCGAAATATTATCTCGAACTCGTCGGCTTGAGCCGGTTCGAACATGCAAACATTCACGAACTTTCCGGTGGAATGAAGCAGCGCGTCTCTCTCGCACGCGCGCTGGCGCCGAATCCGCGCGTGCTTCTCATGGACGAACCGTTCGCCGCGCTTGACGCCCTCACTCGCGAGCAGCTTTACGGCGATATTCAAGAGATTTGGAAAGCCCGTCGCAAAACCATCGTCTTCGTCACGCACAATGTTCGTGAAGCGGCATGTCTGGGCGATCGCGTTCTGCTTTTTTCGCCGCATCCGGGTCGCGTTCAGGAGAAATTCACGGTGGATTTGCCGCGACCGCGTGATATCAACAGTGTCGATCTTGCCGCTCATGCCACACGAATCACCAAGGCTTTGAAGAGCCTTGGTCAAGGCGAGGCCATTGCTGCTAAATGAAACGATTTCTCCTCGCGGCTGCATTCTTCGCTGTCCTCGTTTTGCTTTGGGAAGCAGCATATCGCGCAAAAATTTGGTCGCCGGTCCTGCTACCATCTCCAAGACAGGTGGTAACGTACTTGGAGGGCGCTGCTGCTGACGGAACGCTCTTGAAAGCGACGGTGATAACAATGCGCCGCTTGATCGTCGGGTACTTGATCGGACTTGTAATGGGACTTCCGCTTGGGCTCCTGACGGCGCGATGGAAACTGTTTCACGACACGATTGGAACGCTCGCCCTTGGCTTACAAACCTTGCCCAGCGTTTGCTGGGTGCCGCTTGCGCTCTTGTGGTTTGGCCAAACAGAAGCGGCCATGCTTTTCGTAGTGGTCATGGGAACGCTCTGGTCGGTGGTCATTGCGACTGAGACCGGCGTGCGCAATGTCCCGCCGATTTATCGTCGCGCCGCGTTGACCATGGGATCCAAGCGATTGCACATGTGGTTCAAAGTGATCCTGCCTGCCGCGCTTCCCTTCATCGTCAGCGGAATGAAACAAGGGTGGGCCTTTGCCTGGCGTTCCCTGATGGCCGCTGAGATTTTCGTGACAATCCTGACTGGTTTTGGCCTTGGGCAGCTCCTCCATTATGGCCGCGAACTGAGCGCCATGGAGCAGGTCATCGGGATCATGATTGTCATCGTCGTGATCGGCTTGCTCGCCGACAAAATTTTCTTTTCGCCGATCGAAAAGTTTCTGCATCGGCGTTGGGGCACGAGCCAGGCATGAGACTCGGACATAAGAGAGCGCCCACCTCGGCGCAACGGGTGGTGCACATCACCAACAAACTCGGGTTACACGCGCGGCCGGCTGCACAATTCGTCAAGCGTGTACGGAGTTTTCGATCGGAAATTTGGCTGATTAAAGAGGGCAAACGATTTTCTGCTTCCAGTCTTATCGACGTTCTGCGTGCCAACCTCGATTGCGGTGCAACGGCTACGCTCGAAGCGCACGGAGTCGACGCAGATGAAGCTCTGGAGGACTTGGCGAAGTTACTCGCGGAATTCCACGAAAAGGAAACTGACTAGCGCAAAGGTCGCGCTACCAGGATTCCGCTGTCGGAGCGATATCGATAAAGGTATTTCGAAAGCTCTGAGTCCACGACCACGCGGCCGTAATTGCTCGGCGAAGAAGCGTGCATGAAATGCAAGACGCCGTCGCTTGTGCGCAATGCGAGGCCAACGTGCGCGGTGGAATAAAGTCCACCCCGGTCGCGCGAAATGATTCCGATGATGTCCCCGCTGCGCAGCTTCGATTCAATTCCTGCGACTTTGTTTTTTGGAATTTCATAGAGCGGGCGTGACGAAACATTTGCTTCCATGCGCGCGAGGGGCCCGAGAAGCGAACGGTTTGCGGCCAGATAACGATAATGTCGCCAGCCGGCGCTCATCTCCCGTGCGGAATGTGGAACGCTGCGCCCGCCCAGATCGCGGGTCAGATCTTCAACAAGGCCACGGCGATTATTATCGTACAGCCAGTCTTCCAGGTAATGCAGACGCGAAAGATAATCGCCGGTGCATTCACCTCCGCGGTATCGGTCCATCTCGATGTAGTGCAATAGACGTTCCGGGGTCCAATTCGATTCGGGTTCGTTCAGCATTCGGGCGAAACTGAGAGCGATCTCGAAAAAGGTCCAACAGTCCATTCCCTGAAAATTTGCTGAGGGCGACTCGATCCGATTGTCGATCTCAAGAGTGAAATGCTTGTAACGTGTTCCTACCAATGCCTGCCCCACTGCGGCGGCCCGTTCCCCAATTGGCAACGCTTTCCAGTTCCCGACAATCTTCCAACTTCGCATAACGGGCACAACTCAAGCCGAAATGGATCAGGTGACAAGGTCAAAAAGCTTACAAAGTTAAAACGTTAAAAAGGGGCGCGCAATCGCGGCACCTGGCTAGATTTGGTAGCTTTTTAACCCTTTTAACCTTTTTAACTCTCTCATATCGTTTGAACGTCGTGCCAATTCGTTTTTCAAAAAAGAGCCGGAGAAACGTTGTTCGCCAATCTCCGGATAATGCGACAGCCGAGCGTTCTACTCGGGTCCGGTTGCGTCCACGAGCGGACTGGCATAAACGCAATTTTCTTACCAGCGTGCTGATTCCGTCACTTTTTGTTAAACGGGCGGGTGACCACGCACCGCGGCCGCCGCAATTCCCAAAAATTCGAGAGGGCGAGATTTGTATTACGTGGATCGGCCACGCGTCATTTCTTGTTCAGACCCACGAGGTCAATGTGTTGATTGACCCGAACTGGTCGAAGTGGCTCAAAGTAATCAAGCGTCTGAAACAACCGGGATTCGAAATCCATCATTTGCCATCGATTGATTTCGTTTTGGTGACTCACGCTCATTTCGATCATCTCGACCGCCGCACGCTGCGGCGCGTAGCGGCCGACCAGCCGATCGTTGTGCCAATGGGCGTGGGAAACCTGGTGCACGATCTCGGTTTTCACATCGTGCACGAGCTCGATTACTGGCAGACAGTCGAGCTCGGTCCCCTCAAAATTTCGCTCACGCCCTGTCATCACTGGGGTGCGCGATTTCTTGCAGATTTGCACCGGGACTTTGGCGGGTTCGTCATTTCGGCGAATGGCCGAACCATTTTTCACTGCGGCGATAGCGCCTACTTTCCCGGCTTCAGAGAAATCGGTGACCGCTATCCGATCGAAATTGCTCTGCTTCCCATCGGTGCTTACGAAGCGCCAACAGGCCGGGAAGTTCACATGAATCCGGAAGAAGCGGTCAAAGCATTTTTCGAACTCGGCGCAAAGACTTTGATCCCGATGCACTACGGGACTTTTCGCCTCGGCTTCGAACCGCTGCATGAACCACCGCAACGCTTGCTTAAATCCGCGCGCGAACACAGGATTGAGGAAAAGGTCCTGGTGATGACCGAGGGGAAACCGGTTGTTTTGTAGGGCGTTTCTGTGAAACGCCGCGAAGACCAGATCCCAAATAGGCAGCGTCTGACACAGGCGCCCCACAATTTCCTTGGCGCAACCTTCGCCGGATTACTGGTCGTCTTCTTCTGCCTCATTCTTCTCTGGCACAGTCCCCTCGTTTTTTGGAACGACGATTATGAATTGTCTGTTCTTCCCGTGTTCGCCGACATGGCACGCAGCTGGTCTGAAGGCCATTTGCCAATCTTAAGCCCCTATTCGTGGGTCTGCGGCAATCTCGCCGGGGAATTTCAGTACGGAGTGTTCTCGGTTTTTGTGAACGCCGTCGTCATCGTCGTCTGGAAATTTCCGCTCACATTTCCGCAGCAAGCGGCTGCCGTTTCCATTGCGCATCTTTTCGCTCTAGCAGTGGGCGCGTTTTTGCTCGCGCGCGATCGTCAGTTTTCGGTTCCCTTGTCGATTTTCGTGGCGCTGATCACGTCGCTAAACGGTTGGATCATCTGCTGGGGCGCGACCGATTGGTTCGGCGCCCTTGGGGCTTTTACATGGCTGCCCTGGGCGTGGTGGGGCGCGGCGCGCGCGCTCGATCCTCGGCGAGGCAAATGGAGATTCCTCTGGCCTGCGCCGTTTGTTTACCTCGTTGTTACTGGCGGATTTCCCTACACGGTTTTGATGCTGCTCGTCTTGGTTGCATGGCTGGCAATCAAGTTCGCCACGGCGAATCCGTCCCGCCGTGCGGCGGGCGGATCGTTAACCGGAACGCGAAGCATTTTGTCCGTTGCGCCAATGCTCTTTGGCGTGGCACTCGGCTTCGGATTGTCGGCGCCCGCGTGGCTCGCGATTCTTGATTTGGTCCAGGGTTCAGCGCGCGAATTGCAGCCGGCGAGAGCGCATTGGCAATGGCTTGTTCCGCCAGCGGCTTTGCCCAGCCTCATCTTGCCATGCTGGACCGTTAATTGGTCCGATTTTTCCAACCGCTACTTGCCACACACGGCAACGGAACTGGCGTGTGGGCTTGTCGCTCCGGCAGCGCTGATCTCCGGATTGCTCTGGCGCGCGCGGGCGCTCGTTAGGCAAATCAAATGGGAACTGGTCCTCCTCCTGGTTGTGCTCCTGCTCTGCATGATTCCGACAACCGGGCTTTTTCGATGGAGCTTTCGATGGTTGCCGTTTTTTCATTTGGTTCTCGCGATATGCGCGGCAGAAGCCTTGCACCTGCGACCGGGATCCCCGGTCCCGGCTACAGTGGCGCTTGGCCTTACTGCCATTACCGCTCTCGCGATGCTAATCTTGCGCACGACTGGCTCGTACGCTTTTCCCCTCACGTGGATTTTTCTTGGGCTCGCAGCGATTTGGTGCCTATCGACGTTTTTGTTGCGTGATTCTGAATTTCGGGAATGGCGGCCAATGATGATTACGTTTCTGGCATTACTGGCCACTTACGTCTGGATCCCGACAAATTGCAGCGTCCCGAGGTACAATTTTTCGCAAGACCTGCTCAAACCAGAACCGCTCGATCCCGCTCGACTTTATCTCGGCATTTATCCGTGGGCGGAGCTTACCTATTGTGTGGCAAACAAACCGCAGCCGGTGGGCGAAGTTCTGCGTCCTGGAAGCACACCGATGTGGGCAGGATTGCATTTCATCAATGGCTACAGTCCGATTCGGCCCGCGGGCGTGGCTCGGGAATTCCAGACTTCGATTCATGGTGAAATCAATCCCGGCGTCGGAGGTTATTTGCTCAGCAATCAAGCCGGCAAAGACGGCGAACTAGCTTTATTAGGCGTGGATGGAATTGTCGTTGCCCGGGAATTGGATATCGCGCCTCAGCCGACTTCCGAATGGGAAGCGGTTCTTACAACTGATGAAGGTCGGGTCTTCCATCGACACGGTGCTCCATTGGCTCGAGTTCGTTCGGTAACGTCCATCGATTCGCGGCCTGAAGAGCAATTTGCCACAGCGACTATTTCCCGAATCAATGATTCGCGGAATCGAGCGGAAGCAGATGTCGATGTGCCCAATGGTGATCGTCCGGCGCTGCTCACTTTTTCGCGTCCATATTTTCGCGGATACGAAGCACGACTGGGCAATCGAAAACTCGCCGTGACATCTTATCACGGATTATTTCCAATTGTCGAAGTTCCAGCTGGCGCTCATGGACGGCTTGCTCTCATTTATCGGCCAGCTTGGTTAATTTGGGGGAGTGCGACCACTGCCGCGTGCATTCTTGTAGTCCTGCTAGCACTCATCTTAAGAAACAAAACGAAGAAGTAACCTTTTTGCCGACATTGTGCGGCGTTGCGACTGCTCCACCGTTGAATTTTAAACTCGCAGGCGCCGGATGATACGCGTAAGCGTGCCGGCCTTCGCTCTTTTTTGCTTTAGGTAGCGCGCTGCCCATTCTTCGGAGATTCGAGTAGCT
>QHPC01000082.1 GCA_003218915.1 Verrucomicrobiota bacterium | reverse complement strand
CTCGTTTTCGTATTCCATCGAATGAATCTGCGTTAATAGCGGAGATCCATCGTGTTGGTCACGTGTTGGAGCTGCACTACGAAGGCAGCGACGCTGTGATCGTCGCCCACGTTCCACCACATTTGGAACAGAAGCTGGCTGGCTACGCAGCGCGGGACTGACCAGCTAAATCGCGAACACGGGATTCGACACTGGCCGCGACCTCCGACCAGCCGGTTCGATCGTTGGCGGTTAATGGAAACTGGAGCGGATCACCGATAGTCAACGTGATCACGACAGGTCGCGGAATGTTGCGCTCTGGCGGCAGAGCTTCAAAAGTTCCAGTAAGACCGCACGGCACGACCGGCACATTGGTTTCCGCGACCAACATCCCCAGTCCATGCTTGAAAGGCATCATCGATCCATTGCGACTGCGTCCGCCTTCTGGAAAGATGATGAAAATCGCTCGTTCTTCCTGTAATTTCCGGCGCAGATCGGCAAGCGCGTGTGGGCCGCAATTCTTCCGCCACATCGGCAAGGCGTTAAGCATGATTGCCGAAAATGTGCTCGTCACTCTGGTTTGAAAAAAGACGTCGCCTGCGGCGACGGGAAAGGCGCGTTCGCGGTGGCGGGGAGTGAGCGCCGCTCCAAGAGCCAATGCGTCGAGATGACTGCAATGATTCGCGGCGAGTACAAACGGCCCATGCGTTGGCAGTTTCTCGCGGCCGACGATCGTTAGTCGATGTCCGATCGCGAAGTAACTTCGCAGCAGCGAAAAACACACCTGATGCGCGAGGCTCTCAAGAAGCCCACTTTCGCGCCGTACGCTGCGGAACCGTTCGCTTGGAGTCAGGCCGGTGTCGTGGGCAGGTTGGAGGTCCCAGGGTTCCATCAGATTTGCCAGCCGCTAAAAATTTGCTGCGGTTGCCCGACAGCAAAACCGACAACATAATTGACGTAGTGAAACACGGCAGGAGCGACAAGAATCAGGCTATCGAACCGATCGAGAATGCCGCCGTGTCCCGGAATGAGTTTCGAGGTGTCCTTGAGACCGAGATCACGTTTGATCGAGGAAAGCATCAGATCGCCGAATTGCCCCACTATGCTGACAATGATGCCAAGTCCCAGCAAGCGCACTGGTGTGTCGAGGGCTGTGCCGGACCAGATGAAATGCCCGCCGACCGCAACGAGTGGCGTAGTTAGCGCGATGGCTCCAAGCGCACCGCCTACTGTCTTGTTTGGACTGGTGTTTGGGACAAATTTTCGATGGCCAAACAAGTGGCCGCAAATGTAGGCGAAGATGTCATTGAGCTCGACGGCGAAGATGATCAGCAAGAGGATCGGCCGGTAATTCCAATCGTTCGCCATGTTGCCAAGGTTGCCGAGCGCGCTACCGAAAAGAGCAAAGCCGAGCACACCCAGGCCGACACGCTGGATGTAGCCCTTGGGTTGATCCGGGATCAAGCCGCCAATGGCGATCAGCGCGACTGTCAGCGGAAACAAGGCAACATACAGGCGATACCAATTATCTAACGCGGCAAAAGCGATGAAGAGAATACCGATTACCACGATGAGACTGATGGTTCGTTCCCGAAACAATCCTGTGATGCGGGCATATTCCCGATAACAAAGAAAACTTAGCGTGGCCACTGCGAATATCGTCCAGAAAGCGCCTGCCAGAACGGGAATCAGGATGAACAGCGCCAGCCAGATCCAGGACCGATAACGATCCCAGAGTTCCTTTCTTTTATCGCTGGTGCTGTTAGCCGCGCGCGTTGCGACAAGAATGAGCACTGGCGCTAACAGGAAGAGAGTGAGGGCAGTCAGAGTGAGGACAATGGTCACGGGATCGTCAAAGGCGTGACGAAATCCAAAGAGTCGTTCGCGCGTAATTTCGCTCATTTTAGGAGCCTGTTGAAGTACGCAGCCATGTCGCGCGAGGACGCTTTGGGCTGGATGGCAAGACGCGAGCGACGAGCATGTCCGCAGCGACCTGTAAGGAGCGAGCAACGCTGCCAGACAGCCCGAAGCGTCCTCGCCCTCCGGGTTGCGCCGCTTTTTCGCCTCTCCGGCGTTGCTCGTCGGTTACAGACCGCCGCGGGTATGCGCCCTCCTCGCGCCTCGGAGAGACGAAAAATCGACGGCAACGCGGCATGGCTGAGTACTTCATCAGGCTCCTAGCGCGTATGCGATTCGGCTGAGTCGGCGAACGACCGTGATCACGCAGCCGACAACAATCACGACAAGCCCCAAAGTCACCAGGCCGATCTGCGAATCGTTGAACGTAATGATCTGCCAGGAACGTGGCGTGATTGCCGCGTAAACACAGATGAGCGTGATGACCAACATGCGATGTTGTTTTGCCATTGGTCCACAAAACTCGTTCGGCGCGCCGGCAATTTTTCCTGCTGCCCGAACATAAGCCGTGAAGATTGCCAGAATGGTTGCGATATAACCGAGTGTAATATTTCCGCCCCATGCAAAGCCGGCTCCGATAAAAACTGCAGCATCGGAAACGCGGTCGGGAACTTCGTTATAGAGCTCACCGGTTTTCGACGTGCGACTGGAAGCGATGGCAACCATTCCATCGAGCATGTTGGCAGTCAGACGTAATTGCGCGCCAAGCGCCGCGATGAGCCACAAGATTCGGTAATCAGCAATTGAAGTCATGCCGAGAGCGATGCCCGCGACAATGCATGTAGACATTCCCGCAATCGAAATTGCGTTAGGCGAAACATTTCGTGAAGCGAGCCAGGCCGTTGACGACTGGGCCCATTTCCGATTGCGCGTCGCGATTGGGCGGCGGTCAATTGAGTTGCTGGGCGCCTCCTGCATAACAGTGCTGGCAACCGATAGCAGGTCATCGCGGTAATGGGCAGAATAAAGTGACGGAACCAGTGACGCAGACAATCCTGTCTGCGGGAACCTCGCGAGGGGTGGGCGGTCCCCTGTCCACCGTGAGGCGATAAGAAGATTGTTGGCGTTGAAACTTGCAGACAAGATTGTCTGCATCACATAATGCGCCCATGACTGCGCGCGAGCGGGTGAAAGAATTAATCAAAGCTTTCCCGAAAGTTTACCCCAATGCGCACACCGAGTTGAATTTCAAGAACCCGCTCCAATTACTGGTAGCGACGATTCTTTCGGCGCAATGCACGGACAAGCGGGTCAATATGGTCACGCCCGCTCTGTTCAAGAAATATCGGACCGCCAAAGATTATGCGGACGCGCCGCAGGCCGAGTTCGAAAATGCAATTAAATCGACGGGGTTTTACCGCGCGAAGACAAAAAGCATTCGCGGGGCCATGCACGCAATCGCAGAGGAACACGGTGGAAAAGTTCCAGACACAATGGAGGAACTAAACGCGTTGCCGGGTGTTGGCCGCAAGACGGCGAACGTGGTGCTGGGCAATGCGTTTCACAAGAACGAAGGCATTGTGGTGGACACGCACGTGATCCGGCTCTCACAGCGGCTCGGCCTGACAAAACACAAAGACGCGGAAAAGATTGAGCTCGATTTGATGAAGCTGGTGCCGCGCGAGCATTGGACAGACTGGAGTCACTGGCTCATCTGGCACGGCCGCCGCCGTTGTTATGCGCGCAAGCCCGATTGCTCTAGCTGCGAGGTTTTTCGTCTCTGCCCAAGCGGCAAGGTTTTCCTGCGCACAGGCCAAGCACAGAAGCCCCAGGCTGATTGACGCGTTGTTTCAGCGCGACGCGGGCGAATTGACCCTGCGCGAGTGCGGTCCGTCGTGTTCTGCTTTTTTTCGCAGTCGTTGAAACTGTTCTTCGAGCTTCTTTAAGTCCTCGTCGGAAAGATCTTCCAAATCGACAAGTTGATTTCGTGCGCCTTTAAGCGCGCGGATCATCTCGTCCAATTTAAGATGCACTGCTTTCGCGTCCCGATTCTGGGTGTTCTGAATCAGAAATACCATCAGGAAGGTGATGATCGTAGTAGCAGTGTTGATGATCAGTTGCCAAGTATCTGAGAAATGAAAGGTGGGACCGGTGAGGATCCAAACGAGGATGACGAACACAGCCCCGCCAAAGGCCCAGGCACTGCCAAGCATGACGGCAGAATGGCGCGCGAAAACACGGAATGCGTCGCTTATGACGCAAAAGAAATCGCGTTCTTGTTCGCGGTTGCTCCGCTGCTCGACTTGGGTTTTGTTCACAAGGCCACTTTAACTTTCGCGCCCGAGTTCCCGATTGCGCGCACGAAACGTGCCGGTCGGTTTCTGTCTTCTGCATGGCAGGATTGATTTTCCCAGTGAGTTAGGGAAAACTAGCTCCCGAATTCATGCAGCACGGCACCGCGTTTTCACGTCTGCAAACTGTCCCGCCTGCGCCGGTCAGCGCGCCCAGGTCGAAGTTGTGGATTCTCGATTCATGGCGTGACCTGATTCTGTACGTCGGCACGCCGCTTTTGTTGCTGCCGGCTTTTGCCCTGGCTCAGGCGCGCTGGAGTCCGCAGGATATTTATCTCTTTGTCGCGGCGTTTGGAGCAATGGGACATCACCTGCCCGGGATGATCCGTGCCTATGGCGATCGCGCTTTATTCGAACGCTTCAAATGGCGCTTTATTCTCGCGCCGCTGTTCCTTCTCACGGTTTGCACAGCCTTCTTTTGGTGGGACCTGAAGGGAATTTTGCTGGTCGTTTTCTTTTGGGGCGTCTGGCACGGATTGATGCAGACCTATGGCTTCTGCCGCATCTATGATGCGAAAACGGGAACATTCGATGCCCTCACGCGACGGCTCGATTTCGCGATGTGCGTAATCTGGTTCGCTACGGCGGTAGCGCTTTCACCATACCGGCTGAGCGATACGCTCGATACGTACTACATGTGTGGCGGACCGTTTATCCCGCCATCGCTAGTTCATCACGGCCAACAACTGATTCTTTTCGTGGCCATCGGGGTTTCGGTTCTCTTTCTCCTTCATTTCGGCCGGATGTGGATCATGGGGAAACGGCCAAACCCCGTGAAGGTTGCCTTGCTCGCCACGAGCATCGCCTTTTGGTGGTACTGCAACAATCTCGTTGCGAACATTCTGGTGGGCATCGCGCTGTTCGAAGTCTTCCACGACGTGCAATACCTCTCGCTAGTCTGGATCTACAACCGCAACCGAGTGGAAAAAGACAGTAATATTGGTGGATTCATGCGCTTCGTCTTTCGACGGAGCGGTTCACTCATTGGGCTTTATGTAGGGCTCGTCTTTGCCTATGGCTCGCTGAGCTATTTCAACGCGCATCTCGGGATCGATACGGTTAAACGCATCCTTACCGGCGTAGTCACCGCTTCCACGCTGCTCCATTTTTATTACGATGGATTTATCTGGAAAGTGCGGGAGCGCTCCACGCGTCAATCGCTAGGGCTTGCTGGTGGAACGGCTGACGTATCACTGGGCGGTTTTCTTCCAGGCTGGGCCTGGCACGGCCTCAAATGGGCTGCAGTATTTGTTTTGCCGTTAAGCGCGCTTTGGTTTTGGCAGACGCATCTCAATGTGCCAGAGGTGCAACGGCGAGCATGGCTTGTAGCAGACGTGCCGATGGGTGCGAAACAGCATTTTGATTACGGCCTGGCGTTGCAAAAAGAAGGCCAATGGGAGCAGTCAGAACAACAATATAAAATCGCGCTCAGCTACAAGCCGGCTGATGCCAAGTCGCATATGAACCTTGCCACTGTCTTGATGGCGCAGGCCAGGTACGATGCAGCTGTACCACACGTGGAAGAGGCGTTGCGTCTTCAACCCGACAACGGCGAATTTCATTTCGATTATGCCAGCTTACTCCAGCGACTTGGGCGCGGAGACGAAGCCGGACTTCAATACGCAGCGGCGGCGCGTCTCCTGCCGAACTCACCGGAAGCGCATTACGATTACGCATTAATCCTTGCCTCAGCAGGCAAAGGAAATGATGCCCTGAGGGAGTTGCAGAGGGCGGTTCAGCTGAAACCCGATTATGTGGACGCTCAACTAAAATTGGCCGACGCGCTATTTGCAAAAGGTGACCTTGAAGAGGCCAAAATGCATTATACCACGGCGCTTGGTGCGGATCCCAAGTTGGCAGTCGCTCACAATAGTTTAGGCAGGCTTTACCTGACTCAAGGGCAAATCTCTCAGGCCATTGTTCAATTCGGTGAAGCGTTGCGCCTGAATCCCGATTACAAAGAGGCCGAGGAAAATCTGCGCGTCGCCAAAGGAAGCGACGCTCAATTTCTTCGACAAACGCACAATTGATTTTTGGTTGGCCGCGCTCTCCATCTTAATCTGGATGACGCGTGGCAGGACGAACCCTTGGGTCTTCCTGTG
>QHPC01000081.1 GCA_003218915.1 Verrucomicrobiota bacterium | reverse complement strand
TGCACGCAAACGTGGCCGAGCAACTGTTTGCCATCGTCGAGGACCCAACAGCGCCACGGAGAAGAACCGGAGCGAAAACGCTTCCTCATCCACGATGTGCACCTATGCAGAAACCGCGATCTGGTTTCTGTGGCTGATTCAGTTTCAGTACGGAATCGATACCGCAGGTCGGCCAGGGCACGGGAATCACCTGACCTTGCCAAGCGGATCCGAACCCGAGCCATCCATCGATGGTACGTGATTGAATGATTCACCGCTACTGGTAAACAAACGATTCTCCTCTCATTGTCGCGCCATAGCTTTGCAATGGTCGAACGAAGGCAGATGATCTTGCCGCTCTCGCAGCGCTTTGTCAGAATCACAACATGAAGCATCTTCTTCTGGCCTGTCTTTTTCCAATGACTTTAACAGCCCAGACCATGCAGCAACTGACCGAACAATTGGGTAAAACTGTCCTGTACGCTGACGTTGCCCTTTCGCCCGACGGCGCACATGTCGCATGGGTCCAATCGACCGCCGCATCGAGATCAAAGCAGACCTATGTCCGCGAAACATCAGGAAACACGCCAGCGACATTGGTTAAAATTCCGATCAGCGGCGAAAGAACCGATTTCGATCCTGCCTGGGCTCCTGATTCCAAGAAACTGGCATTTTTCTCCGGCGCCGATGAGGGAAAGCAGCGCCAACTTTGGACAGTGAACGCCGATGGTTCCGGTGCAAAGAAGATTACCAACCTAAATGGGTACGCAGCGCGGCCGCGTTGGTCGCATGACGGCAAACAGATTGCCTTCCTGTACATCGAAGGCGCGGGCGGTGGCGGTCCGTTGATGGCCGCCCCAACGACAACCGGCGTGATCGACACTGCTATTCATAACCAGCGGATCGCCGTTCTCGATGTCGCCAGCGCGCAGTTGCGCCAGGTTTCTCCGGAAAATCTTCACATCTACGATTACGATTGGTCACCCGACGACAAGACCTTCATTGCGACGGCTGCGCCGGGACCTGGCGATAACAACTGGTGGATCGCGCAGATTTACACGATCGACATCGCAAAAGGCAACGCGACATCCATCTACAAACCCTCAATTCAAGTTGCCGTTCCGCGCTGGTCGCCCGCTGGCAAGTCGATCGCATTCATCGAAGGCTTGATGAGTGACGAAGGATTTCATGGCGGTGATCTCTTCACAATCTCAACTGACGGCCGCGACCTGACGAACCGAACTCGAGGTCGCAAAAGCTCCGTCAGTTCGCTCTTTTGGCTAACGCCGGACCGCATCCTTTTTACCGACATAGTCGGTGGTGGAGGTGCGATCTCTGAATTGACGGTCGCCAACAACTCGGTGCGCACAATCTGGAAAGGCGAAGAGGCTTTTCACGCTTTCGGCAATTTCCCTGACTTTGCCATTTCCAAGGATGGCAAGTTCGGCGCCGCAGTACGCAGCACGTTTGCGACGCCGCCGGAGATCTGGGTCGGACCGATTGGTGAATGGCGCCAGCTAACGAATAATAACTCCGCGTTATCAGCTACGTGGGGCAAAGCCGAAAGCCTTGAGTGGGCGAACGAAGGATTCAATATCCAAGGGTGGCTTCTGTCGCCGGCAAAAATTGAGTCCGGCAGGAAATATCCGATGGTTGTTCTCATCCATGGCGGACCTTCAAGCGCAGCAACGCCGGACTGGCCCGCCGGCTTTGGAATGTCGCGAGCTATAATCGCCGCTCTATCGTCGCGAGGTTATTACGTGCTGATGCCGAATCCTCGTGGTAGTTATGGTCAGGGTGAGGAGTTTACCCGCGCGAACGTAAAGGATTTTGGCGGTGGCGATCTTCGCGACATACTTGCCGGAGTAGACGCAGCGACAAAAAAATATCCAATCGACTCTGCGCGTCTCGGGGTGACCGGCTGGAGCTACGGTGGTTACATGACCATGTGGACTGTCACGCAGACCAATCGTTTCCACGCTGCTGTTGCCGGCGCCGGGATTGCGAATTGGCAAAGTTACTATGGTCAAAATCTCATCGATCAATGGATGATCCCGTTCTTCGGCGCATCGGTTTACGATGATCCCGCTGTGTACGAGAAAAGCTCGCCGATTCACTTCATCAAAACTGTAAAGACCCCGACGCTTGTCATTGTCGGCGAGCACGACGCGGAATGCCCCGCTTCGCAGTCCTACGAATTCTGGCACGCGTTAAAGACGCTTGGTGTGCCGACACAACTCGTCATTTATTCCGGCGAAGGCCATCTCTTTCTAGATCCAAAGCACCAGGCCGATCGATTGGATCAGACCGTCGGATGGTTCGATAAATACTTGAAGTAACTTTGCTTGCTTTTCCTGGCACTCACGGCGTTTCGACGCCGCTGAGAATTCCCCCGAGATGACCTGTGAGAGCGATCATCATTAAGCCTAGCGCCATGACTACAAAATAAGAGGCGCCGGGCGATTCGCCCTTAGCCCTGATGCGTGACCTCTTCCAACAAAGAGTAATAATGAGCGCTGCAGAAGTTAGCGCGCAAATAAGATGCAGCCGCAGATTGCCTTTGAGTGTCGCGCCTTCGAGCTGCCATTGCCACGCGCCGAGGCCGGTCGCGATGGCCAGCGGGACGGTTATCGCCGCCCCGACGAGATTGAAATAGCCAACTGCGGCCAGGATCGGTTCCTTGCGCCAGATCGCAAGGATGTCGAAGACAACGCTCGCTATGAAGAGGGCAATCGGAAAATGAACAATCACCGGATGCTGAGCGTGCCCTGCGAGGAGCGCCGCCTTCAAATCAAACGGATTTGATGATGCCAGGAGAAGGAAATTCATAGGTACACAGGGAACCAGCAAGTCGACCGCGATCGGTAGAGTTACTTTTCGACGACGATCGTCCCGGTCATTTTCGGGTGAACTGAGCAAAAGTAGGTATAGGTACCGGGAGCACCGGCTGTGATGGTGAATTCCTGATCTGTGTCGAGCGCAGACGATTTTTTAAACTGCTTCTCCACGCTCACTATGGTGTGCGGTTCTTCGTCCCGATTAATCCAGGTGATCTTCTCGCCGGATTTCACTGTGATAGTCTGAGGATTGAAGGCGAAGTCTTTGATCTCGATTCTGTTTCCACTGGAGACATTGCTGTCAGCGCCTTTCATCTCGCCGGCGATCGCCAAGAGAAACAAAGAACTAATGCTGCACAGGAGTGCTGCGATTCGGATTTTAGAAATAAGAGTAGTCATGGTTTCAGTCGTTATGTTGGGTTTAGCTAAGATTAGAGTCGATGATCGCGAGCGCGGTTTTACCTTGTTTATATTCGACGTTCGTTAGGCCGAGTAAGCTTCGCAGTTTTTCAGCCGGCACTTTCATTGGGCCCGGCGATGGCGCCGTTCCAGGAGAGGGTTGCGGGAAAGCGGTGGACATCGCCGTATGAAACGTCACGTTGCCTTCGATCTTTTGAAGGACTTGATGAATGTGACCGTTCAGGACTGTCACCGAACCAAAGCGCTTTAGATATCCAAGGGCACGTTCACTATCGCTGGTCCCCCAGCCCCATTGCGGATAAACCGCCCATAGGGGAATATGCGCAAAGACTACAATTGGAGTGTCGGCGCCGAGGCCTTTTACGTCCTGTTCGAGCCACTCAAGTTGTTCTTCGCCCAGCTGGCCCAGGCCGCCGGCCTGAAGATCGAGGACGTTGACCAGGCCAATGAAATGAACGCCGTTCTTATTGAAACTGTACCAACCGGAACCTTTGGCTTCGACCTTCTTCAGGTATCGTTCACGGTAGAGTTTTCCTCCATCGTTGAGCACATCATGCTCGCCGGGAACATAGAAAACGTCCCTGGTTCGGCAGCTCTTAAGTACTTCATCAAAGGTATCGAACTCCTCCGGCTTCGACAATTGGGTGATATCACCTGTGTGGATCAGGAACGAGGGCGGGGTAGGCATCGCGTTAATGCGATCGAGAGCAATCTTAAATGTCTCGGTAACATCCTTGTTTGCCTCCTTGTTAAACCCAATATGGCTGTCGCTAATCTGCAGAAAGCTGAGATCGGTAGCCTTGGGCAATGACAACCCAGCCTTTGCAATTTGGGCGAGGGTCTTTGACGCGAGAACGCCGCCGCTTACCGTCCAAAGCACTCCCGTGCCGGCCCATGCCATGCATTTTAGGAAACCGCGGCGATCGATGCCGTCGTGTTCGTGATCGTGAGAAATGTAATCGGACATAATATTGGTTCCTTAAGATTTAGATTTTCTTGGTAGTTTGTCTTTCAACTGTGCTTACTGATTTCACGCGGTTTTATTCCCGAAATCTTTTACGATCGAAATCTGAGTTGGGAGACACTCCCTTTTCCTTTGGAACACGTTTGATTACCAGCTCGCCGCACACCGCGAATAGGTAGCTACAGTTGGTCTTTCTTGCACGTCGGTTTGTTCGCCATCGAGATCCTGGACCGTCAGCAGCCCTCGCTTGATGACGACTCGCACTCGAACATAGCCGTCCCTCTCCGATCGAGCTTCGATCACATGAGATCCCTTTAGCACTGTCACGATCTCGGGAGCTTCATCGCTGTTCGACATGTGATTTTCCACGTTCTTAAACAGCTTTTCGTCAGTTGTGTAGATCACGTACGAGCTGTGTGCATAGTAAGGCAGGCCACCGTCGTCGAATGCATCTGTGGCCGAATACACCTGGAGCGAGCCTTGGGATAACTGTCCCTCTTTCGCCTTGCCTCTGCCCAGCGCCGTTTTCTCTGCTTCACTGCCGCGTGTCGTGCCAAAGAACGCCACAGCAACAAACATGGCAACCGCCAGATTTCTTGTAGTCACATATCTAAGAAGCGGCGTGAACGTCGATGCGTAGTTGTAAGTCTGTTTATGATTTATTTTCATTGTTTGTTTTAATGACCTCCACCAATTCATACCGATTTACTGACCGAATATTCCCTGTCGAGGGAGACGGTTTTCGCGTCGAAGAAGTTGCGGGAAAGAATCGCTCCGATTCGACGGAGCAGGGCGAGACTATTATGGATGGGCTAAAGTGCTATCGTGTTACCAACGACCAGGAATGTCGTTAGTGGCGCGGCGTCCGTGCTTCGAACTGCTGTTTGAAAAGTTGGATATCGTTGACGTTAACATCCGAAACAGCCCAGTAGTTAAAGTCCGAGTCAGCCCAGTGCAGAAGCTGATATCCCTGGCGCGTTATCGTTATCGGAGCTTTTGCGTCGTCCGATGCCGCTGGCCAAACAAAAAGGTTGATAAAGTGTTTACGCCGTCCGTAAACCAATGCCGCAACTGGCCTATTATCCAAGTAATCCAGGCGGCCACCAATCAGAGGAAATCCCTCAATGGAAAGATCGACCACTGGAGGGGCAAAATCGAGCTTCGTGTCCAGCCAGGGTTTTACAGTATGCTGATCCGAAGAAGCGACGTCCGTGAGGTGATTCGCCATAAGCGAGCGGACGTGACTAGCTATGAGTTGCGTCGCGAGGAGCTGGTTGGAAGTGGGCGGGCGTAGTCGAGGCAGGAAACTGGAAGCGATAATTGCGGCCAAGATGATAGCTGCTGCCAGAGCTAGCCAATTCCACGATATCTTATGCAGAACGAGACGCCGCTCTGTCCGCGGCGATGTAAGCAATGCGTGATTTTCTCGTGTAGCACCGTGCGAAACACTTACATCAACTGCATCTCGTAAAGAGGATTGAACACGCTGACGCAGTTCAGCTGGAGCCCTATAGTACGGCGCGCCCCGGCTAATCGCATGAGCGAGCGCTGTGTGCGCCTCATACGCCTGGTTACATTTACGGCAGTCCCGCAAGTGCTGTTCAATTTTCCGGCTGGTCATTGGATCTAGCTCGCCATCCAAATAACCATCCATCAGTTCTATAGCTTCTTCGCAGGTCATCTATTTCTCCCTACCGATCTGAGCCGCCAAATATTCCCCAAGTTTGGCACGCG
>QHPC01000080.1 GCA_003218915.1 Verrucomicrobiota bacterium | reverse complement strand
GCTGCGCTTCCAAATCGTCAGCGTTCGGACGCTGAACAAGAAGCTGCGCGGCTTTCGCCTGTTTGCGGGTGTGGAATGCGATATTTTGCGCGATGGTTCCCTTGATTTTCCAAACGAAATTTTGTCAGAGCTCGATTATGTGGTGGCGTCTGTTCATTCCGTTTTCAACTTAAGTGAAGCGGACATGACCCGGCGCGTGATCCGGGCCATGGAGAATCCATTTGTTACCATGCTGGCGCATCCAACTGGCCGATTGCTCCTGAAACGAGATCCGTATCAAATTGATATCCCGAAAATTCTCGATGCAGCAGCGAGTACCGGGACATGGATCGAGCTCAACGCTGCACCGAAACGCCTCGATCTCGACTGGCGGTGGTGGCCAATGGCGAAGCAAAAGGGTGTTAAATGTGTCATTAACCCGGACGCACACCGCACGGAGCGACTGCAAGATTTATGGTTCGGAATCGGAATCGCTCGCAAGGGCTGGCTTACCAAGGCCGATGTGATGAATTGTTTACCGCTCGACAAGATTGAGGGCGCGTTGCAGGCGAAGCGCGAGTCGGTAGGGCGCGATCGCTGAACGTGCCGAAACTTCACGGACGGCCCGACGGTCCGTCTCTACTGCTAAACACTTTCTCTTTGCGGCATAAACAGGGTGAGGCATTTGCAGGCCCCCCCGGCTTTGATGAATTCGCTCATCGGCAATTCGTGGCAGCGATAGCCGCTCTCTTGCAGCGTTGCGACGAGCCGCGGTGCGCCTTCGGGCAGGACAATGTCCCGTTCGATGACGACCGCATTGCATGAAAAGTGCGTTGCTTCCTCCGGCGAAACGTCGATCAAACCACTGACATGTTCGCGAATTGCGCGCTGACCATAATCATCGAAGGCCGACGGAAACCAAAACGCCATGCCGTCCGGTAGCGGGCAGAAGCAGGTGTCGAGATGATAAAAACGCGGATCGACCAGTTCTACTGAGATTACGAGACAGCCAAGGATGTCTGACAGGGCGCGATGAGATTGAATGTCGGAACGAAATTTGTATCCGCAAAACAGTGCATCGCCCCCAAAAAGCGCGTCGCCTTCGCCCTCGAAATAAAGATTTTCCGGCAACCAATTCACTTCATAACGGCGTTGTTCCATCCATTTCGCGAAGAACGGTTGCTCGCCCGCGCGCTCTTTATGGCGAAAATTACTCGGGATAAATTTACGGCCAACCGTCAACCCGGCGTTGGCCGTGAAAACCATATCGGGAAGTCCGGGCTGGGGTGAAATTAAATGAACCTCACAATCGAGATTCGAGAGTCGCGCATGCAATTGTTTCCACTGCTTTTGCGCCAGAGCCGCCTCGGCGCCGCGGGCGCGGTTCATCCAGGGATTGATCTCGTACTCGATGCCGTAGTAATCGGGCGGACAGAGAAGCAGCTCGCGCATAACCGTTAATCTACTCGCGAAGGCGGGGCTCACTGACGTAATCGGCAAGCTCTCGCAGAAACGGTTCCACGTCTGTGACCAGGCCGATTGATTGTAAGGGTTGATGTTCGATGGCTCTCTCTACGGCCGAGGGATCAATATCGACGCATACTGTTTTTGCCGTGGGCGCGAGCATGCTGGCTACCGCAAGCGAATGTTGGACTGTCGCCAGCAACATTACGTGACTCAGATCGGCGAGCTTTTGTCGCATGATTTTTTGAGCTTCGATAATGTCCGTCGTTACGCCAGGAATTGGTCCCTCATCGCGAATCGCGCCCGTCAGCACGATGTCAACATCGTGGAGGACGCAGGCGTACATGACCCCGCGGGTGAGGATTTTTTTTCGCACGGCAGCAAAAATTCCGCCAGCCTCGCGAATTGTATTGATGGCGCGCAGATGGTTCTCGTGCCCCCCTCGCGTGAAGGCAAGATCGGGATTCATTCCCAATGAGGTTCCGAACAGAGTGTGTTCCACATCGTACGCGACAAATGAATTTCCCGCGAAAAGGCGATCGACATAACCCGCTTCAATGAGGCGCACCAAATGATCGGCGGCGCCGGTTCGTACAATTGCAGGGCCGGCGACAATCGCGATTTCACCTTTCGCGGTGCGGGCGCGCCGCAACTCCTCGCCCAGTTCACGAACGATTGCCGATTTTGGTTCGTCGGCATCAACGATCGTATTGATGAATTGAAAGATATCAGTGCGCGTGGTTGAACGCTGCACGGGCACGACGCGGATCCCCTGATGACCGACAACAATTTCGTCTCCCTTCGTAACGTCGAAAAACTTGACCGCCCGGGCGGATTCTTTTTTTCGATCAAGCGCAATCGCACTATTGAGCATTGCGGGGCGCACCTCGATTTCCTTGCCGCCGAACCGAACAAACGTCTGCTGATTAGTCGTCACGTAGAAATCGCCGGGAAAAACTCCGTCTACAGGCGCGGTTGCGAGTTGCACATTTGCACGCTCAATCACTTCGGCACCGTGCTGGCGAAGACGCAGCATCAGTTCATCAAGCGCTTCGCTTGTCTCGGCGGACACTTCAATCCGCGCGAAGCTCTGGTCAGCGCGTCGTTCCCCAATCTTGATCTCGCCGATCTTGAAATTCGCACCATGGGTCAGAATTTGATCCAGAACCTTAGGCAAAATGAGGGAATCGATAATGTGCCCGCGTAACTCGATCGTTTCCGAAACCATTTGTAAACCTAGCCGATCAGAGTGACAGCGCCAGTTGCGCCAGAAAGCCTCCTCGCAATTTCCGGTCTCGTGGTTCAATTTGTGTTCTGATATGGAAAAACCGAACGCTCGCGGGCCTTCGCCGAGTCGCAAGGCGCATCGCGCGCTGGGACAGGTTCTAAATCAAAAACCGAAACGACCACCCCGCCTGCCTGCGAAGAAAACTCTCACAACCACAGGCCCCGCGGCGAGTCGTTAGAAAGTCATCGCCATGCACGAGCACCTGCCAGCTCTCGCCGCGAAGATCGAAAGGGTGCTGTCGATCAAGCCGGAGTACGTGGTGACACAGCCCGCGGAGCTGCGAATTCTCCGAGAAATGTCGGAGACGGATGTTAGCGAGTTTGCACAAAATCACGGCTGGGGTGTAATACGTCGTCTCGGGGGGCGGCAGATCGAATTCTACAATGACGCAAGCCGGCGCCCGCTTTAGCCGGTTACAACGACCACTGGACAGCCCAGAGCTGTTAGCTTACCAATGCGCCAGCCGTAGTTAAATGGAAGCAGCGAAAATTTATTTTATTGCTTTCGGCGTTCTCACGATCGCCGGCGGCATTGTCGGTTACGTCAAGGCAGGCAGCGTGGCCTCAATCATTGCCGGGTCAATCACTGGAGTGCTACTACTTGTTGCCGCGTTTCTGCTTCCCGAACATCGCGCAATCGGGCTGGCAACTGCATTCATTATCTCGCTTTTACTCGCCGCGCAGTTTGTCCCCAAATTCATACAAACAGGAAGAGTCATGCCTGCAGGGATGATGTCGATCCTAAGTGTGATCGGGCTCATCGCGGCTATTGTCGCCTGGGTAAAAAAGTAATCGCGTGGGAAGAATTCGTCTGCGGACGTGGCGGCGGCTGGTGCTGGTGATTTTCGGCGCCCTGTTCGCTGCGATTGTTTATCGCTGGATTTCGCTCGAACGCCTGCAGCACGTTGCGCCGTTGGAAGTCGTTACTACGCCGACTCCCACACCGACGCGGCCGCCCCTCATCACTGGAAAACTGGACACCGCGAAATTGTTCAACGGCATCACACTCCATTCAACAGTCGAGACGATGCCTGGTGCCGATGCAACGACCGAACGGGCGGAGACAGACAGCTATGTGCTCGACCTTAAATTACAGGCGCGGGTGCCTTCACCAAACAAGACCATTGAAGAACTGGCCAAGGTCAGTCCGCAATTACCGGCACTTTTGCCCGGACTTGCGACGATGCTGCCACCTAATCCCGTTTCACCACTCTACGCTCAGCTCTACGATACGAAAGTCAGAATGTTACGCGAAAACCTCGCTCGCCTCGATCTACTCCTTTCGCGGCATAACTTTTTCGATTGCCAAACCGTGTTGCAGCTTCAGTATCCCCAGACGCATCGAAAAGCCCTCCTGTTCCAGGCGGATATGGATGTGGACGCTGACGGCTCTGATGCCGATCGGATGCCCATTGGCACTGGCACACCGGCGAATTTCAAGCCGTCTACCAGTTATCGTTGGCCAAAGAAGGCATCCGCGCCTAATCCATATCTCGCGGCTACCGAAGACGGATTAAAGCACGCGGAAGCTGAATTTGCGCTTTCGACTACGGCTCCCGCGCGCAAACGTGATCTGCGCAACATGATTGCTCAGTTGCGTGCGGAAGTCGGCACGTTAAAAAAGTTTAGCTTCCTTATCGGCGCAACCGACCCCTTTCTCGTGGTACCGGGTGCATTTACGCATGGCAGCGATCCGGTTAAACTTGGTGACTACGCTCTCGTCATTTTCGGAAACTCGATTTATCCGGCCCTGGTTGGTGACGTTGGGCCTAATGACAAAGTCGGAGAGGCATCGCTGCGTATTGCAAAAGAGATCAACACGCTTTCGACGCCGTACAATCGCCCGGTAAGCGATCTCAAGGTAACTTACCTGATCTTTCCTGATACCGCTGACAAGCCATTTGGTCCTCCGGATTTGGAAAAACTTCAGGCGCGCTGCGAAACGCTCGTCAAAGAAATCGGTGGAGCAAGCGTACCGTTGCATCGCTGGGAGAATATCATCCCGCCTTCGCCTACTCCCAGTCCGGTATCGAGTCCCCTGGCGTCGCCGAGTGCAACAGCGTCTCCATCACCAAGTGTATCGGCGACAGTTTCTGCTTCACCATCGCCAAAATTTGCGTTCCCCGTTCCCAGCCCAGGAGCGCCGACCCTACCTAATTCGACGCTTGCACCGACGAGTTCACCCGCTGCAACGCGAAGCCCGATCAAGAAGAAACGCAAGCCGTGAACGTGAAATACGGGCTGCGCTGTCTAACTTGGCCGCGGTTTAAGACCGTCACCTCCTACGAATGATCATCCGTGATGCTGTTGAGGCTGATCTCCCGATCATCGTCGAGATTTACAACGCCACGGTGCCAACGCGCATGGTGACGGCCGAGCTTGAACCAACCACGGTCGAAACGCGATTGCCGTGGTTCCGCGAACATTCACCAGAGCAATATCCTTTCTGGGTCGCGGAGCTGGAAGGTCACGTGATCGCCTGGCTCGATTTCAAAAAATTTCTACCGCGTTGCGCGTATCGCGGCACGGCCGAGATCAGCGTTTACGTCGATGAAGAATTCCGGCGTCGCGGTGTGGGCCAGCGATTGTTGGAACACGCGATTGCCCGCGCACCGTCGCTGGGCATCACGGCTCTCGTAGTGATGGGTCGACATTGTCCGGCACGCTCCACCGCAATCGCGAAATCGCCGGTTCAATCACAAACCGCCAACCATTTCAACGACTGCTTGAACCTGATGCATACGCTTATGGAGTACCGGCACGAGCCGATTCATTCGAAGCTACTAAAAATCCGCGACAAATATTCCATGTTGCATCTGGATGTGCTGATTCTCATTTACCATTTTGCCAAAATTTGCTCCGGCAATATTCTGGAGATCGGCGCCTTCGTCGGCGGAGCCACGATTGCTGCGGCATTCGGCGTACGCGATTCGGGGATGCGGAAGAAGCTCATTTCCATCGAACCGGGCGGCAGCGTTAAACACAAGCGGCTCGGTACGCGCAATATTTTCCGGGACTTGGAACGGAACCTTGCCAGGCAGCGCGTATCGGAATTAGTCAGCACTATCAAGGGCCGTTCCTTTGACCCGACAACAATCACTGCAGTCAATGAAATGCTGGGTGCAGAAAAAGTTGGTCTCCTGATTCTTGACGCCGATGCAGCCAAGCGGCGCGACATCGAGTGCTACTGCGAGAGATTCGCTGACGGGTGTTGGATGGTGATTGACGATTATTACGGCGCTGATGCCAATGCCAAGATCACTCCGAGCCGAGCAGACGTAGATTCGCTGACCAAGACGGGTTGTTTGGAGCCACTGGGCTTTTACGGCTGGAGCACATGGGTCGGACGCTGGCGTGGCCCTCAACGATAAAGTTGTTCCTTGGAAGCTTAGACGTTGAAGATAGCCCCAACCGTAACGTTGCAACGGCCTTAACCTTTACGTTCGGCTAGGCTTCGGGGCCGATGATGAGATGGATCACCCCGTTCGGCGCTGAAATGAAGAAGCCGTTGAAGTCCTCGCTAAGCTGCTCAACTTCATCGCGCCGCGCTACACCGTGCACTTTGAGAAAGGATGCGGCCGCTTCGCTGTCGTTTGTTTCGAGCTCCAGCCAGATATCCGGATGACTCAGGTTTGGTACCTTGTCGATCCAGAGCTGGTTTGGACCGAACTGGAAAATACAGCCGTCTTTTTCTTCCTCGATTAAAGGTAACCCGAGCGTGTCACGATAAAAGGACACGGTCTGGTCATACGTGTGGCTGGGGCATTTGATCGCGATGTTCGCTCCGCCAGAGAATTGCGGGCCTTCGAGCTTTGCAACCATACTCTTGAGGCGGTAAAAAGTTAAAAAGTTACAAAGTTAAAGAGAGGTAAAGATTCAGCTCAGCGGATCCACCGACAGGTTGTAACTATCTTAACTCTTTTAACCTTGTTTCAACGCTCCAGGACTCCATCACTCCGAGCCGGTTCCACCGGGCTGAGTCATTTTGACTGGATCCAGCGCGCGTTCCAGTTCTCTTTCGGGCAAGACTTTTTTCTCGCGGGCGATCTCGCGCACAGTGCGGCCGGTTCTTGCGCTTTCTTTCGCGATTTCAGCCGCGCGATCGTAGCCGATCTTGGGCGCGAGACTGGTCACCATCGCCATGGATAGCTCGATCAATTCGCGGCAGCGCTCTTCGTTCGCCACGATGCCTCGAACACATTTGTCGCAGAAAGCATCGACCACATTTGCCAGCAGCCGGATCGACTCGAGAAGATTATGTGCCATCACCGGCATCATCACGTTGAGCTCGAAGTTTCCATTGGCTCCCGCCCAGGTAATGGTCGTGTCGTTGCCGATCACTTGTGCGCAGACCATCATCACTGATTCGCACATTACCGGGTTCACCTTGCCCGGCATGATGGAACTGCCAGGTTGTGTCGCGGGAAGCTGGATTTCGCCGATCCCGCATCGGGGACCGCTCCCAAGCCAGCGGATGTCGTTTGCAATCTTAAACAAACTGACCGCAATCGTTTTCAAGTGACCGCTCACTTCAACGACCGCGTCTTTTCCGCCTTGGGCTTCAAAGTGGTCCTTCGCTTCGTAAAAAGCAATGTCAGTATGTTGCTCCAAATGCCGCAGCATTTTCTCTGGAAGATCAACGTGACGGTTTAGACCGGTGCCCACCGCGGTCCCGCCGAGTGCAAGCTCACGCAAGGCTTCGATCGACTTCTGCGCGCGTTCTTTGGCATAAGCAATCTGTTGCGCATAACCGGAGAATTCCTGCCCAAGCCGAACGGGGGTCGCATCCATTAAATGGGTTCGACCGATCTTCATGATATTCCAGAACTCCTTCGCCTTAGCCGCAAGCGCCGTGTGCAATTTTGCGAGAGCCGGGATCAGGCAGTTCTTTAGTTGTTCCGCCGCGCTGATATGAATGGCAGATGGGATCACATCGTTGCTGGACTGGCCCATATTGACGTGATCGTTGGGATGCACCAATTCGCGCGAGCCGATTGGTTTGCCTGCGAGTTGAGCACATCGATTCGCAATGACTTCGTTCGCGTTGGTGTTTGTGCTAGTGCCCGAACCGGTCTGGAAAATATCGAGCGGGAAATGGTCGTCGAGTTTACCTTCAACAACTTCTTTAGCAGCCTGCACGATCAGCGCGGAACGCTCCGCATCAAGCAGACCCAGATCATGATTCGCTTGCGCTGCAGCCCATTTGATCAAGCCAAGCGCGCGAATGAACGGCCGTGAAAACCGATAACCGCTTACCGGAAAATTTAGCACTGCGCGGTGAGTCGACGCGCCGTGCAGCGCAGACGCCGGAAGCGTCATCTCGCCCATCGAATCTTTTTCTGTTCGGGTCGGCTTGTCCGTCATGCCGAACGGTGTGCGCTAACGCTAAAGTTAGCTCCGGGCAGGGGCCCACGTTCATGGTGATCCAACGGCGGCGTCTTCTGAAAAACAGTGATGAACATCGGCGGTATGTTTTGCAGAAAGTACTCAGATTCGGCGCGTTCGAAGTGGGTCGCGTGCTGCTTCAATTCGTTGGTGACTTGATAGATGATGAAACTGCCACCCGGTGCCAGCGCGTCGTATGTTTTTTGCAAGAGAGCGCGTTTCTTCTCAATTTTGAGGATGCTGAACGGAATACCTGAAAGGATATAGTCGCAGGAATCGATGCCGTGACGTTTCAGTTCGTGTGGCAACGACGCTGCATCGTCATGAATCACGCGCACACGCCGGTCGCCGGAAAACTGGCGTTCCAGATCGCGCGCGAACGCTCGGTCTAACTCGAATAGAAGAAGGTTTGAATCCGGACACATCCGTCGGGCAATCTCGCGCGAATGTACTCCTTCGCCTGGCCCGTACTCGGCGATGACGCGTGGCTGGCTAAAATCAATCTTGCCGGCGACACGTTCCACCAGCGCCTTCGAACTGGGGACGATCGACGCGATCTGAAACGGCCGTTTCAGAAACTGCTTGAAAAACAGGGCACTCACGAGACGCGAACAGTCGTCTTGCACATCGAAGTTGTCCAGTCACGAAGTGGTCGCACAAAGGATACGATTTCTCCGTGCGCAAAATTTTGTTGAGTCACTGTGGTCTCGATATCTGGCTTGACTCGTTTCCAGTCCCCGATCAGTTATCATTTCCTATCCCATCGCGCGGTTAGCTCAGTGGTAGAGCACTACCTTGACACGGTAGGGGTCACAGGTTCGAACCCTGTATCGCGCACCATTTTCCCTCCTTCGACGAGAGGCATTTACGCAATTTCACCGAAACACTGAATAGCGGACTGTAACACTTTTTCAATCGGAACGATTCGCGAGTGGCGCTAATACGGCGGGACGGACGGCTTTCACCTCACCCGCTGGCCACGTAGTTGTGTCGTCTCTGATGCAACGCGCTTTCATCCGCGGTTAGGGGCGCGCCCGTTGCGCGACACGATCGAAAGGCATCTGCGTGGCGCACTCGCCGATGCCCATGCTTGGCGAAGTTAGGTCACGCACACTGGAATTCGCTGTGTGCGGAAATCAATTAGTTGTGCGGCCTTGTCAGGCCGCAATGCGATAAGCTCTAGCTCGTGATGATCTGCGCACCCGCAGCAGTGCGTTCGCTTCCGCGTGGGGGGGCGGAACGGCCGAAAGCGCAGAGAGGACGGCGCAGATGATCACTTAGTCAAACAGAATGGGAATCTGTGTCAGACGTTGGACCGGATGACACGGTCTCCCAGCGGCGAACCCGTCTCAAAAATGGACCGAAACATTCAACTTGTGGGTATGGAGGGGGCAAGACTCACATTTTGCGCGTGAAAGTGGAGCGCGGCAGATCGCCGCCATCGCCAGACGGAGTAACAGGTGATTCGATTGAGCTAATTTTTCAACGGCTTGGCAGTTCACCAAATGGCCTAAACTGCCCGTCATCTCCACGCGAGGCCCTTCGGCTATCGACCGAAAGGGGGAATGAGGACCCTTTCTTGGGCGACACCGCAAAATCCTACGCACGCGCCATGGCGACAGAAAAATGGAGTCAATAAGGTTTGAGTATGAAAACAAGGAAGCCAGCAGTTATCGCGCTCGTCCTTTGGTTGCTGTTCGTTGCGTCAAACGCATTTGCGGTGTTTAAATCACCTTACCCGCTGAAGGCCTATCCGCCAGATCAGACAACTGTAATTGCTAGTGGCCATGGAGATGTCGCTGATCGCGACGCAGATTACGGCCTCGGCAATGCGAGTCATGGGAAATAGCGCAGGAGCACAGCCATCTAGTCCGCCAGTTGGACGGACTCGTCTGTGGCGAGGCTTTGGGACCGGCGGGCATCTTGACAGCCGAGGCGCAACGTTTAACCAGCGCACGCAATGCCAGTGCTGCCAGTGCTGCGGCAGATCCCGACCGGTATAGTGCCGTGCCATCGGTAATTTCATTGGTGATGGCACGGACGCAGTCGCTTGTACTCTCTCCACGAGCCTGCAAGGTGTTTGCAATCGCAATCAAAATCCTAAAATCCGCAGTCGCGTTGCCCAGTCAGGGTGGCGAAATTGGCAAACGCCCCAGACTTAGGATTGCGAAATCATCGCTTTCAAAGCATCGCTCGCCATTTCAAATCAAGAAGTTTTTACGAGCGAAACACCGGTTTTTATCGAGGATTTCCCCGGTTTTGCGAAGAACGAGTAAAAACATCGTCGTTCTAGCACAAATTCTAGCACACACGCGCCAGACTTTGCCTAGTTTTGCCAGACATTTTTCCGGTCTGTGCCTGTTTTGTGCTGGAGTTAAGCTTCGTCCTCGAACGAGGCAGCGCTGAGACGGCCTTTCGTAATTGCACCAGGCAGGCAGCGAACGATGGAAAGGTCACCCTAAAGAGGCAGCAAGCTACAACTCGTGGGTAGCACAGTAAAATCTGCCGGACGCGCAATAGCAATGAAGCGTTGTCTGCTGCGACCTTACAGTATGAAAATTAGAGCAATATTTGCCTTACTTAGCATACTTCTATGTGCAGCAGTCAGTCAGACCTTAGCCGCTGGTCACGGCGGCGGAGGCGGAGGATTCGGCGGAGGTGGATTTCACGGTGGAGGATTTGGAGGTGGTGGCTTCCATGGGGGCGGTTTCGGTGGTGGGTTCCACGGCGGTGGTTTTGGCGGTGGCCCTTTGGCTGCCGGACATGTTGGCGGCGGAGTCGGCAGCCGCGGCGGCGGAGTCGGTTTTGGCGGATCGCACGTTTCAAATAGCGTTTCGAACTTTGCTGGCGCAGGATCCCGGTTCTCTTCATTTGGTCATCCATCATCCAGACAGCCTGTGTATGATGGACGACCTACTCGATCTGTTACTCCTAACATCGGGGCCAATCGTGGCGCGATGGCTTCAGTGGCCCGTCCATCGCAAACACTTCCGCAACGCGGAGTGAACGGGCCGATCAACCACCACGTTGCTGAACGTCATGACACAAATTGGCACGGCGACTGGGATCGGAGACACGTACATTTCGATCACGGTCGCTTCTTTGTCTTTGATGACGGTTTCTGGTGGGGACTGGATGATGGGTATTTCCCATGGGATTACCTTCCCTATTACGCCAACGACTATTACCCGTACGATTACTACACGGACGTTAGCCCGTACGATAACGACGGCACGAGTTATAACATTGCACCAGCTGATAGTGTCACGGTCCAAGCCGTTCAAACGCAGCTACTGCAACTTGGCTATTACAATGGTTCCATCGACGGCGTTTTCGGACCTGCGACGCGCGATGCGGTGGCGAGATATCAAATCGCCAAGCAGCTAACTGTTACCGGAAGTCTATCGCCCGACACACTGCAGTCGCTTGGATTGCCCGCGTCAGCAGCGAGTTGAACGACAACATCTGATCACGATGAAAACCACGGTTTCAACCTATGAGAACACTCCGCCGCCGTGACCAGCGGCTAAGGTCTGACTGACTGCTGCACATAGAAGTATGCTAAGTAAGGCAAATATTGCTCTAATTTTCATACTGTAAGGTCGCAGCAGACAACGCTTCATTGCTATTGCGCGTCCGGCAGATTTTACTGTGCTACCCACGAGTTGTAGCTTCTGCACTTAAGACTTGGCCTGGACCTCGGCCGTACGTTTTTACAAAGTGCGGGCTTCGATGGGACAAACAGGGTTATGTCCATAACAACTTGCAGGCGAAATCCATTCGTCGCGAATGCGAAGACAGCCTGCGCCGGCTCAATGTCGATGTAATCGACCTCTATCAAATCCATTGGCCGACCGAACACCTGGAAGAAGGCTGGAGCGAGATGGCTCGGCTGCAAACGGAAGGAAAGGTGCGCTGGATCGGAGTCTCTAACTTCGATGCTGACCAATTGCGGCAGGCGGAGAAAATTGGTCCAGTCACTTCGCTGCAACCTCCCTATTCTTTGATCCGCCGCGAAATCGAATCGCAAATTCTGCCTTACTGCTACTCCAATGGCATCGGCGTGATTGTCTATTCGCCGATGGCATCGGGTTTGTTGACTGGCGCGATGACTCGCGAGCGTGTAGCAAAGCTGCCCGATAGCGATTGGCGAAGCCGCGATCCGGAATTTCGTGAGCCGAAACTTTCACAGAACCTCGCACTCGTTGAGCGTTTGCGAGAAGTTGGTGAGAAATATCGCCGGCCGCCGGGACAGGTCGCTGTCGCATGGGTGTTGCGAAACTCAGCGGTGACTGCCGCTATTGTCGGCGCGCGGAACGCGCAACAAGTCGAAAAGAATGTTGGCGCGGTTGACCTCCAACTCAGCGACGCGGACGTCGTAGAGATCGAAGGCAAGAAGGTGCAAGAACCAGAGCCAGTAATGGCAGCTTGAGAGCTATGAATACCTTTTGCAGCCGACTGACACTGCTCTCCGTCTTAGCGTTGGCATTATTTGCAAGTATGAGAGAAGCGAAAGCAGAACAACGAAGTGATGGCCGGGATGAGACATACGTTTCGCCCTCAGCTCCAGTGGCGACTGGAAAGGCACCGGGTATGAAGGTCCGATTGCTGTCGGAAAATGCTGGCGTAAAGCACTACGCAATCATCCTTGCTAAAGGCGACGAAGTCATGTCAGGCCTAACAGATTTTGCCAGTCAAAATAAAGTAGCCTCAGCTAGTTTCACTGCCATCGGCGCATTTAGCCACGCCACCGTTGCCTGGTTTGACGACGCCAGGAGGGAGTTCAGACTGATTCCCATTGAACAACAGGTGGAACTGGTCTCAATGATCGGCGACATCGCACTCGTCAACGACCGACCTGCAGTTCACACGCACGTAGCTGTAGCCTCATCTGATGGAACAATGCGAGGTGGACACGTGATCAACGCGTTTGTCTTCCCAACCCTGGAGTTATTCATGACTGTTTATCCCACTCCCTTACACAAAGAATCGGATGAGGCGACAGGACTCAAGCTGATCGACCCACTACTGAAATAGAAGTAACAGAAGAAACAAAATGAAAATAGGATTCATTGGTTTAGGAATAATGGGCAGCCGCATGGCGGCGAACCTGCAAAAGCACGGCTACGCTTTGGTAGTTTTTAATCGCACACGGGCCAAGGCGGAACCCCTACTTGGTCCTTGCGGAACATTTGCTGATTCCCCAGCAGAACTGGCCCAACAAGTGGACGTCTTGTTCACGATGCTGGCCGATCCAGGCGCAGTCGAGCAAGCAGCTCTGGGTGATAACGGATTTCTGCACCACCTCCGGCCAGATGCACTTTGGGTCGATTGCAGCTCGGTAAATCCGTCGTTCTCGAAGAAAATGGCCAACGAAGCAGCGCGCCGCCATGTTCATTTTGTCGACGCGCCAGTAACCGGCTCGGCGGTCCCCGCCGCGGAAGCGCAACTCGTTTTTTGGGTAGGAGCTGAGCTGGCCGATTTGGAAAGAATTCGCCCGCTACTGCTTTGCATGGGCAACAAAATTGTCCATGCCGGCGGACATGGCACCGGGACTTCCATAAAAATGGTAGTCAAT
>QHPC01000079.1 GCA_003218915.1 Verrucomicrobiota bacterium | reverse complement strand
TTGACCATTTACCGGTAACTCTTGGGCACGAAATCGCAGGTTGGATCGAGAAAGCCGGCGCCGATATCAAACATGTCGCACGCGGCGATCGTGTTTGCCTACATTATCTGGCTCACTGCGGAAGTTGTAAGTTCTGCGTTCGCGGGTTGGAACAGTTTTGTCGTACCGGAGAAATGATCGGCAAACAGCGCGACGGCGGACACGCAGAGTTCGTCAAGGCTCCTGGCAGAAATGCATTCGTGCTTCCCGATGAGATTTCCTTCGAAATCGGCGCGATCATGATGTGTTCGTCGGCGACGGCGCTCCATGCGCTGAACAAGGCGCGACTTAAGCCGAGTGAGTCGATTGCAATTTTTGGCTTTGGTGGCCTGGGATTTTCGGCGTTGCAATTGGCGCGAGCATTTGACTGCGACCAGATCTACGTCGTCGACGTCAATCCCGCCAAACTCGCTTCAGCCAAGATGCTTGGAGCCGTTCCGGTTGACGCAACGAAGGGAAATCCAGTCGAACAAATCATGGACGCGACGAATGGAAAAGGTGTGGATGTTTCGCTGGAGTTGATCGGATCAGCGAAGACGATGCGACAAGTTGTCCAATGTTTGGGCGCGCTAGGTCGTGCTGCGCTTGTCGGTTTAACGGCGGAGTCGATGTCGATCCTTCCGTACACGGAATTGATCAACAAAGAAGTCGAGATCATCGGTGTGTCCGATCATCTCGCGGCTGAACTGCCAATGCTGATCGAGTTCGCCCGCAGCGGGAAACTTCGTTTTCCGCCAGACACTTTGCGCTTTGTCGATCTTGATGCGGAACAAGTCAACGCGTCACTCGACGCATTTCGGAATTCCATTGATCACATCAGAACTGTAATAAGAGTGGCGAATGACGTGTGACCCGCCTTCGCCAAAGCTACGGCGCGGCAAGCGAGTTAATGAATAGCGAGACCTTAACAGAATTTGCAAAATGTTTTCTTGCTTACTTTCATCGGGTTCAGGAATTTGAAACCCCGCTGTGAAGTATCGTTATTACATTTGTGATGTCTTCACCGAGACACGGTTCGGTGGAAATCAATTGGCCGTGTTGCCACAGGCGGTTGGACTCTCGAAGGAGCAGATGCAGCAGATCGCGCGCGAATTTAATTTCTCGGAGACCACCTTCGTATTTCCTTCAAAAGCGGGTCACACGCGGCACGTCCGAATCTTCACACCGGCCAGAGAGATTCCGTTTGCCGGACACCCCAATGTTGGGACCGCATTCGTGCTCGCCAGCGCCGGCGAGTTCGGCGAGATCAAGTCTTCGCTCGCCGTCACTTTTGAAGAAGAGAGCGGTTTGGTTTCGGTAACGATCCAGGAGTCCGGTGGGAAAGTTACATCGTGTGAGCTGACCGCTCCTCAGTCTCTTTCCTTCGGAAAAACTCTCCCTGTGGAGCTTGTGGCAGCCGCGATCTCTGTCGATCCAAAGGAGGTCGTTACGAAAACACACGGTCCACAAGTAGTGTCTGTGGGTCTTCCTTTTATCTTCGTAGAGCTAAGAGACCGCTCGGTGCTCGAACGCGCGCGCATCAACATGAGCGGATTCGAAGCTTTGGCCGCCCAGGACGTGATGCCAGATGTATATCTTTACATTCGAAGTCCCGACGAGTTTGATATTCGTGCCCGGATGTTCGCGCCCTTGAGCGGGGTTCCTGAAGACCCAGCTACTGGCAGCGCTAACTGTACTCTCGCCGGGCTTCTGGCTCACTACAACCAGGACCGCAACGGGAGTTTCAGCTGGCGAATCGCCCAGGGAGTCGAGATGGGCCGGCCGAGTACGCTGATCGCCCGTGCGGAAAAAAAGGATGGTGTTGTCCAAACGACCCGGATCGGAGGCGCCACCGTCCTGGTCGGTGAAGGGACGATTTACCTCGACTAGATTCGCGCTCTTTAGCGACAGCAGAACCAATCTTCATGTTCGGCGATGAATTCCGCCGATACATTGAAAATGATGTAATGAAAAGGGAGCCGCACTCTGATGCGAAACCGATGGGCGCTTTCAGTATCGGCGGAGGAATTCTTGCCACGAATCACACGAATCACGCTAAAAAGAACCAAAGGATTTCAGGGAAAAACAATTCGCGTCAATTTGTGTTTCGCGGGTCTTTCTTTACCCGGCGTACTCAGCGATTGCCTTGGCTACGTCGAGGGTGGAATCTTTACCGCCCATGTCGTACGTGCGCACCTTGCCTTCCGCGATGACGCGGGCGATCCCCGACTCAAGACGCGTCGCCATTTCTGTTTCTTTAAGCCAGTCGAACATCAGCTTTGCTGTTAAAAGCATTGCGATCGGATTGACCTTGTATTGGCCGGCGTATTTGGGCGCTGAGCCGTGCGTTGGTTCGAACACGGCATAGCTGTCGCCAAGGTTTGCGCTGGGCGCGAAACCGAGACCGCCGACAAGGCCCGCGCACAAGTCGCTGACGATGTCGCCGAACATGTTTTCCGCGACCAACACAGAGTAATCCTGCGGATTCTTGAACATCCACATGCAGATGGCGTCGATGTTCACTTCGTCGGCCCAAATGTCCGGGTAGCTCTTTGCCACGTCGCGGAAGCAACGCGTCATCAATCCGCCGGTCTCGCGCAACACGTTTGGTTTCTCAATCAAAGTGACACGCTTGCGTCCAGTCTTCTTTGCGAACTCGAAAGCTTCCTTGCAGATGTTGGTGCATCCCTGCGCGCTCATGATGCGTGTTGAAAGCGCGACGTTCTCGAGACCTTTCTCCTTCCACTTTTTCATTTTCGGATTCGCGCAGAGCGCCGTGTAAACCGATTCCGGCAACGGAAAAAACTCGACACCCCCGTACATGCCCTCGGTATTTTCACGAAATACAACCTGATCAATCGGAACATCTGCGCCGCTCGGGTTCGTGATCTTGTTACCGCGATAATTCAACGGGTTGCCTGGATAACTTTTACATGGCCGCATGTTCGTGTGGAGATGGAACAACTGCCGCAGCCCTACAATGGGTGAGAAATAGCTCAATCCTTTCCCTTTGAGTTCCGGACTCAATTCTTCCTTCGCTTTGTCCTGCGGCTTGCTGGTGATCGCACCGAACAGCGCGCACGTGGTGTCTTTGAGCGCTTTCACTGTGCGATCGGGAAGAGCGTTGCCTTCCGTGCACCAAAATTTCCAGCCGATGTCGCAAGGTACATACTCGGCATCAAACTTCATCCGATCGAGAACGATCCGCGCCCCCTCCATCACATCGTTACCCACACCGTCGCCCGGCATCCACGCAATTTTATATTTCGCCATAGGAAGGCGACTTTATCGGGACGGCTGCCACCCGCAAGGATATGCGATCACAAATTGGGGCCGCATCCAGCCACGACCCGACAATTGATATATTCTCGATGCTTGATTAGTACAGAGCGATAAATCTTTGCTGTCCGCGGTATGAGAAACAAGCCCTCAAACATCAGAATTCTGACGATCCGCGAACAGAAAGTCGTGCTCGATAGCGATCTCGCCGCGGTTTATGGCGTAACCACGAAACGCCTCAATGAACAGTTTCGACGCAACCGGAAGCGTTTCCCCGAAGACTTCGCGTTCCAACTCACGGCGGAAGAATTCGAATCTTTAAGGTCTCAAATTGCGACCTTAGACGAGGGGACGCAACGGGACGAAACGAAGCGATCGCAAACTGCGACCGGATCCAGTCGTTTGCGATTGATGCGGTCGCAATTTGCGACCGCTTCCCGACGGAACATTCGGTATCGGCCATGGGCGTTTACCGAGCATGGTGCGCTCCAAGTTGCAAATGTCCTGCAAACGGATCGTGCCATCGCGATGAGCGTCTACGTGATTCGTGCGTTCATCGAGCAACGTGAAAAAATTGCGGCGAATGCGGCGATTCTGAAGCGGCTAGCTGAGATCGATAAATCGCTGTTGGAGCACGACACGGCTCTGCGAGACATCTATCAGAAACTGCTCCCGCTTCTCGCGCCTCCGCCGGAACCTCCGCGCCGGCAAATCGGCTTTCAGGCTGCATCATAGGTAGCTCTCCCCGATACATCGAGGTATGTGGTCGCAAGTTGCGACCAGTTCAGCCGATTTAGTTGTAGCCGGGATCGATGCCCCCCCGCCTCTCGGCGGTTAGGAAACCGCCGTTCCCTGAAGCCTGGACGCCACGAGATTTTCGGCGCCGCCGGCGACGATGAGTTCCTGAGCGGCGGGACTCAGCGGCGGGAACGAGAATGATTTTCGATCGACACTCAAGATTGATTTGGCGTAATCGATTGTGATTTCCGGTCCTGCAGTCGTGGGCATGCGATTGCTCAAGGCGGCGCGCAGGTGCGTCACCAACTCGGGACACTCGAACACTACGAACCCGTTGTTGAACGCGTTACGCTTGTAAGTCTCGGAGAAGCTGCCGGCAATTACACAGGGAACTCCTTTGAATTTGAGCGCCGTGGCAGCCTGTTCGCGACTTGAGCCTGTTCCGAAGTTGAATCCGGCGACGACGACATCGCCGTTTTGATAGAGCGCGTTGAAGTTCGGATCGTAATTTTCAAATGTAACCGCCGCCATCTGCTCGGGCGTCATATCGTCGCGATAAGTATGTTTGCCAGCGTAGATGCCGTCGGTGTTCAAATTGTCTTTGTCGATAAACAGAACACGACCGCGCACACTCGACGGGAAACCTTCCATGATTTGCACCGATCCGGCCGGCCTTGATTTTTTTTCAGGGCGGCGGATTGCGGTGCCGGCTGGGCGCTCGCTGAAATTCGTGGGTGCGCAAATAAACCCGGCCAGGGCGCTGGCAGCGACCACAGCGGGCGACGCGAGATAAACGAACGCATCGCGGTCGCCCATGCGCCCTTTGAAATTGCGATTGGTCGCACTGATCGCGGTTTCGCCTTTTTGCACGAGACCGCGTCCCAGACCGATACATGCGCCACAACCAGGCGGTAGCGGAATTGCGCCGGCACTCACCAGCGTTTGCCAATCGCCGTTCGATTCCGACCTGGCCTGCACTTCGGCGCTCGCGGGCGCGAGATAAAATTCCACACCGTTGGCCACCCGTCCCCCCCGGGCGCGCACGACTTCTGCTGCGTCGTGCAAATCTTCGAAGCGCGCGTTCACGCACGACAACAGGTAGGCCTTTTGAATCGCCACCCGTTTCTGTTCCATTTCTGTCAGCGACACCATCGTTTTGACTTCGTTGGGACCGGAGACGTGCGGAACGACGGTCGCGAGATCCAGCTCCAGCTCGATTGCGTACTCTGCATCCGAGTCAGTGCTGAACTCGTTGCGATTTTTCCACCATTCGCCGATATCGGCGTCTGTGTAACCGGAGCGACTTTTCGCACTGCGCGTTCCCGGGCGCTTCGGATTTGAGAATTCGCGGACGCGTGAGCGCAGATAATTCACTGTTACTTCATCAAAGGGAAATACGCCTGCCAGCGCGCCCCATTCCGTGGTCATGTTGGCGATGGTCATTCGCGCGGACATCGGAAGATTTGCCACGCCGTCGCCAACGAACTCAACCGCGTGATTAAGCACCTCGTCTTTATTGAACAGTCCGCATAACGCGATAATCACATCCTTGCCGACCACACCGGGCGCGAGCGTTCCCTTGAGAACTACCTTCGCCACGGGCGGGACCTGCCACCATGTGACGCCTGTTGCCCAAATACTCGCAGCATCGGTCCTCACTACGGGCGTGCCGAGCGCAGTCGCGGCGCCGTACAGATTCGAGTGCGAATCGCTGGCCACCACCATGGCGCCAGGAACGACGTAGCCCTGTTCCATCATCACCTGGTGCGAAATGCCCGTGCCCGCCGGATAAAAATCAATGCCGTGCTCGCGGGCGAATGCTTCGATCTTTGCGTACTTTGCCAGATTCTCCGGCGAAGTGTTTTGGATGTCGTGATCGATGGCAAAGACCGGTTGCACCGGATCGGCGATCGCTGTTGCCCCGATCTGCTTGAACTTAGGGATCACCGCGCCGGTGTTATCGTGCGTCATCACGTGACGCGGGCGAATCGAGATGAAATCGCCACTTCGAACCGCCGTGCCCGGAGCAAGTCCATCGGCGTGACGGCCCGCAATCTTCTCAACCAGCGTCAGACCCATATCGGTTCCGGTTTACCTACGAATTACACGAATTACGCTAAAAGATAATAGATGGACTGAAAAATTCGCGTCAATTCGCGCGTTTCGTGGGCCGCTCTCCTTGTTTCTTGCGTCACTTTTTAGCAGCGCGCTTGCCAAGTACCTTTGCGATATCGAAGTCCACGAAGTCTGCATGATGAAAAATGATCGACTCGATGGAGCGCTCCACCTTGTCGCCTTCATGGCTGTGCGTGGCGATGATGTGCAGAACTTTGTCGTACTCGAGCGGTTTGCCGACGTCGGCGCGCAACGCGCCGGCGATGAGATGATCGCGCTGCATCGGGATGCCGCAGCGGAACGAACTCTCCAGCACATCTGCTATGGCGATGCATTGCCGTGCACAGGAGTTGAGATGCTCGACAAATGTCATGTCGATATCGCCGGCCAGCAGCGTGAACTTGACCGCGCGCAATTCGTCAAAGGTCCAGCCTTTTCCGCCGCACCCTGTGGTAATCGCTTCGTTCCACACTGACGCGACCTTTCCGCGAAGCGATTTGTCCTTGATCCTTTTCAAGCTGGGAAAGAGTTGCGCAATTTGAGTGACGCCGTAATGGGTTCCTTCGGTTTTCATGATGATCGCATTGATTTCAGTCGATATTTTTGAGGTTTTGAAGACGTTCTTTCTATCATTTTTCTAGCTTCCAAATCGAGTTTAACGGTTTCTCCGTACCAGCTAATATTCCCTGAAAACCCACTCCTTAAGCTGTTGTTCAGCTCATTGAATAACTCTGTGTGAGTGAGTTGCCTGTTTTTCAAAGCCGACAGGATGGCCTTCTTAAGCGTTTCGTATTTTTGCTTACTGATATTTTTCCCGCTTTTGCCCAGTGGGTGTTTAGTAAGGACTTTCTCTTCTGCCATTTGTGATCTTCCTCTGGGAATATGTGTTTTTAAGTGTGGATTTATTCGCTGAACTCACAAGCATGCGTTTTAGGAGGTTGTCGTCAATTCACATCGGCTGCGCAGGGTTGAATTGTAGCCTGTTTAATGCAGACTTCCCAGCGTAGCGCGCAAAACAGAAGCATCGAAACTCATGCCAACGTACGAGTATTCTTGTGAAAAGTGCGGTCAGAACTTCGACGCGTTCCAGTCAATGCGCGACGAACAGTATCGCGAATGCCCGAAAGAGTTTTGCCGGTTGCCGCAATGGGGACATGGCAAGGTGAAACGTCTGCTCGGTACCGGCGCAGGCCTGATCTTCAAGGGATCGGGATTTTACATCACCGATTACCGAAGCGATTCCTACAAGGAAGCGGCAAAAAAGGAGAGTCCTGCCACGTCGTCTGGCGGAGAGAAAGCCGCCGCGCCGAAGGAATCCGCGAAAGGTTCGTTGCCTGGTCAGACCAAGTCACCCGGGAAAAAGCCGGCCAAAGAAGCTGGCTCATAATGTTGTAGCCGGCATCCGCCTGAGGCGGATGACGGTGTTTCTGAACATTTGAAATGCCACCGGAATCGCCGAGCCCGGCTACAATTGTACGGCAAGCACATCGCTTGCCGAGGTTGGCAACCTCAAGGGAAGGTGATTGGAAAAGCACGAGCTGGCAGGCGAAGCGCCTGCCCTACAGCCTTTTCACCTTATGGGAATTGGCGTTTCATCTCGACAAACTCCTTCGGTTTTTCCGAGACTGCAGCCTACGAAAGCAACAACTTCATTACTCCTTGTTATCGTTCTCATGCTCGCCTGCGTTGGACTTTGCCAAAAGCCCGGGCGGTCAATCCACCGCCAGACGGAGGCTATCCTTGGGGCAACACGGCAGAGGGACACCTTGCTCTTGCGAACTTAGATACCAGCGCTGGCCTGTACAACGCAGCAGTTGGTATAGACTCGCTTCTAAGTATCACCGACGGCGACTTCTGCACAGGTGTCCGCGCCGGCGCACTTTTTAGCAACACCGCAAATGAAAATACGGCCATTGGCGCTGGAGCGCTTTTCAGTAACACCACTTGGGGCTTCAACACGGCCAACGGAACGTTAGCCCTCTTTAGCAATACCGAAGCCAGCAGTAACACGGCTAGCGGCGCGTCTGCGCTGTTTAGCACCACCAGCGGCCTCAACAACACGGCCAACAGTATTTCGGCCCTCTCTAACAAGACTACCGGCAACGCGAACACGGCCAACGGTTTTGAGGCGCTGGGTTCGAACACTACCGGAGGCGGCAATGCGGCTACGGGTAGTTTGGAGCTCTTCAGTAACACCACCCGGAGGACGCGCCAGGCGCAACGCCCTTCCATCTCGTTGCCGCACTGGGCAAAGATGGCAATGCGTATTTGCTTAATCGCAGTAACCTCGCCGGGATCACCTCGCCGGTGGCTTCCTTGCATGTTACCCAAGACACGATCATGGGGGCAGCGGCCACCTACCGGACTAACCAGGGCACATATGTCGCCTTTCGCGGCGGCGCCAGCAGACTCGCGACTTTCCACATTACTGCAACCAATCCACCTGCCATCACCAGCGGATGGGATAGGAACCGGAACGGATGTGGCTCGCCTTTCGTCACCTCTCGGATGGCACTAATAACATGATTGTCTGGGTAGTCGGTACCGATGGCGATCAACGGCTACACGGTTACGACGGAGATACAGGTGCTGTTGTTTATGCCGGTGGTGGTCCCAACGAATTGATCCCAGGCACGCACTCGTACAGCACCACCGGCATCGTTGCCCGTGGAAGCATCTACATTGCCGGTGACAACAAAGTATATGCTTTTCGCGTGCCAGGATGGACGCCGCCGCCGACACCTACAGCTACGCCGACTGCGACTCCAACGGCTACAGCTACTGCTACGGTGACACCGACGCCATCAGCAAGTCCTTCAGCTACCCCAACGGCCACAGCTAGTCCTACGCCTAGTGCTACCCCCGGGGTGACACCGCGATCACGCCCAACGCCCCGGCATCGTCCGACGCCGCGGCTGCGACCGTAAGCTACCAAGATTGTCCATTAAAACGGACAGGAGGTGCGGAGCGGCGAGCAGCGGCCAATTTCCACTCCACGGCCGCGGCCCAGCTCCGCCGCACGGACGTGCAACGCCGCGCCGCCTCCGATCGCTAGGTACTAGTTTCCGGCGACGCGTGATCTGATTTAGCACTGATCGCAGTAAATACGCGTTGTTGTGGCCACGACGCTGTGTCGCTGTGTTGGCATGGGCAACAACTGTTGTTGGCGCCTCGCCATTCGCCTTCGCGCACCTTCGGCGTGGCAGTGCAGCGCGGCTGTGCTTGCAACACTTATGAGATTGCTCTTAGTGATTAGTGACTTGAGAAGTAGCGCGGTAATGACGTGTTATAACTCAGCAAGAGAAGAGTTAGGCATCTGATTAGTTAGCTTCCTCTAACCCCAGCGAAGCCATCAAGGGACTGAAGCCGTCAACCACGACACCATCCGGATGGATGTTGTTCAACCGAGTGTTTCAAAGGGTGCTGTACGTTGTTTAAGACAAGCACTGTCGGAAAACTTTACACAGCCTTAGTTTTTTCATTACGTTTACCTTGACAAGCGGGCGGCTTGTTGTGTTAGAAGGGTGCGCGGGTTATCCACTGCGCACATTTTGAAAGCTTTATTTTCCATTTCTTTCCTTGTCGCTGCGGGTTTGTGGAGCACAATTGTTCCAACAAACGCGCAGGTTAACGTTACCCAGTTTCACAATCATGCCTCGCGTGATGGTCTTTATATCGATCCCGCTTTCACGCAAAGCGCTGCTGCCAATCTGGCACGCGACTTAAACTTTGACGGAGCGATCGTAGGCAACGTTTACGCGCAGCCGCTTTACATCGAGGGCGGTCCAAGCGGCCCAATGATCATTGCGGTCACCGAATCGAATAATGTGTATGCGCTTAATGCCACGACCGGCGCAGTGATTTGGCAGCGTAATGTGGACGCGCCGGTACCGGCAGGCGATCTTTTATGCACTAATGTCGGTTCAATGGGGATTTTAGGAACTCCTGTCGTCGATCTGCCTTCACGCGCACTGTTCTTGGACGCAATGGTTACACCTGATGGCGGGACAACCATAAAGCATTACATCTTGTCCCTCAATGTGGACACGGGTGCGACCAATCCCGGCTGGCCCGTTGATGTGGGACTTACGGCCCAACACAACGGCATCACCTTCACCCCTTCAATCCAACAACAACGACCCGCCCTAGCTATCGTTGGTAATGTTCTTTATGTCGGTTACGGGAGCATGGGAGATTGCAGTCTTTATCACGGCTGGCTGATCGGCGTGCCCATAAATAATCCAGCCAGCGTCACGGCGTGGACTTTTAACGCAATCGGTGGGGCGATATGGAGTCTCGGCGGCGTGGCCAGCGACGGCACCAATCCGTTTGTTGCTACCGGCAATACTTTTAATCCCGGCACTTGGAGCGGTGGCGAAGCTGTGATTCGTTTTCACCCCGGCCCGGTCTTTAGCGGTAACACCGCTGATTACTGGGCACCGACCAACTGGGCCAGCCTTGACAGTAGCGACGAAGACATTGGAGCTTGCGGCCCATTACTGGTCGATGTGCCCGGCGCGAATCCGTCAAGCCTCATCGTTGTGATGGGCAAGGATGAATACGCGCATCTGCTAAACCGCGCTAACCTTGACAAGCGAGCGGCGCGCTGCTCTAGAAGGGAGGCGCGGCATTCAGCGCCGATTCTATGAAAGCCTTAACTTCCTGTTTATCACTCATCGTTATTCTTCTGTGGACTGCGCTCCTTCCGGCGAACGCGCAGGTGAACGTCACCCAGAAAAACAATAATCTTTCGCGGGACGGCCTCTATATCGATGCCGCGTTTACCGCGGGCAACGCGGCGAACCTGACCCGTGACATGAACTTTAATGGGACGATCTCAGGCAACGTGTACGCGCAGCCGCTTTACATCGAGGGCGGTCCAGACGGGCCGATGGTCATTGCCGTAACAGAATCCAATAATGTGTACGCGCTCGACGCTAACGACGGCAGCATCATTTGGCAGCGCAACCTCGGGCCTGCGGTTACGTCAGGGTTGCCATGCGGTAACATCAACCCGCTTGGCATTAGTGGCACGCCCGTTGTCGATCTCGCGACCCGGTCACTTTTTATCGACGCAATGATCGATGGTGCGATCAAGAAGCATTTTGTTTTTTCATTGAACGTGGACACCGGCGCGACGAATCCCGGTTGGCCGGTAGATCTGAATTCGTCAGTACCGGGGTTTACTTCTAACGTGCAGAACGAGCGCGGCGCACTCGCCCTTGTGAATGGCATCCTTTATGTGCCATTTTCAGGGCATGCCGGCGATTGTGGCACCTATCATGGCTGGGTTGTAGGCATTCGGATCAACGATCCTTCCGACGTTATGGCTTGGGCAACAGATGCCATCGGCGGTGGCATCTGGGGGCACGGAGGCGTTGCCAGCGATGGCACGAATATGTTCGTAATCACGGGGAACACTTTTAACACCAACCAGGTCTGGGGAGGCGGTGAAGCAATCATTCGTTTACAAGAAGGCCCGATCTTTAGCGGTACTACTGCCGATTACTGGGCACCCACTAATTGGTTCAATCTCGATCAAGGCGATACCGATCTCGGCGGTGTCAGTGCCACGCTGGTGGATGTGCCGGGTGCGACGCCTTCGCAGCTGGTGCTCGCATTGGGAAAGGATAGCAAAGCTTACTTGCTTAACCGAAATAATCTTGGTGGCATCGCTCAACCGTTGGCCTCCGCGAACCTCCCGACCGCTGTAAGGGGTCAATCAGCTGCCACTTATCACACAGGCCTAGGAACATATTTTGCTTTTCATACGGAGAATAACGCCGTTGCGGCTTACAGAGTTACCGCCACAAATCCGCCGACGATAGTTAATGCATGGACCATGAGCCAGACCGGACTGGGGTCGGCTTTTGTTACCTCGACGGATGGGCGCGTAAATGGAACACAGGCCTCGTAGCGCGCGGGCGCATCTACATCGCCGCTGACAACAAGGTTTATAAGTTCCGCGTGCCGACAGGGACACCTACACGTGCTACTGTGGAATGGGTGCTCGGTAATGCCGGGACGCGTCAAACAGCGATATGGTATCTTAACAACAACGTTTTCATCAGCGGCGCGTACGGCCCGACTCTTGCGGCCGGCTGGGGACTGAGGAGTGTAGCGGATTTTAATCGCGACACCCATCCAGATTATGCCTTGTTTAACCCTGTTACAGATCGAACGGCGATCTGGTATTTATCGGGACCAACATTCCTCAGCGGCGCTTATGGGCCGACTCTTCCCAGTGGCTGGGAATTGGTGGGTGCAGCCGACTTCAACGGTGGTGGCAAGCCGGATTATGTGCTTTATAAACCCACTACCCGCCAAACAGCGATCTGGTATCTCAACAACAACGTTTTCATCAGCGGCGCGTACGGCCCAACGCTTCCGGCTGGCTTGGAATTGGTGGCTACAGCCGACTTCAACGGTGGTGGCAAACCAGATTATGTGCTCTACAACGCCAACACGCGTCAAACCGCCATTTGGTACATGAACAACAACGTCTTTGTCAGCGGCGCTTACGGTCCTACCCTTCCGGCCGGCTGGAGCTTGGTCGAAACCGTGAATGACCTCTAACGGCGACTCCGATGCCAACATCAACACCAACACCGACAGCAACAGCCACGCCCACGCCTTCCACCATGTAAAGGTGGCGATCTCGTCTGCAAAATAACCTAATTGTTACAATTATTTCGCCGCAATGCTTGACAGCACCGCCGCGCGCGGTGTTAGAAGGAGACGCGGCATTTTCACCATGGATTTATGAAGACCCTAATCTCCTTTTCGTCACTCATCGTCGCCCTCCTATGGAGCGCGGTCCTTTCGGGAAACGCGCAGGTCAACGTTACCCAGAAAAACAACAATCTTTCCCGGGACGGCCTGTACGTTGATTCCGCGTTCACGCCCGCCAACGCAGCCAACCTGACGCGCGACCTGAACTTTGGTGGCACAATCGTGGGCAACGTTCACGCCCAACCGCTTTATATCGAGAGCAGTCCAAACGGCCCGATGGTCATTGCCGTGACTGCGTCGAACAATGTTTATGCGCTGGACGCCACCGACGGGAGCATTCTCTGGCAAAGGAATGTCGGACCGCCGGTGTCGTCGGGCCTTCCCTGCGGGAACATCAGTCCGTTCGGCATTGTCGGGACACCTGTGGTCGATCTTGCCTCCCGTGCACTCTTCTTCAATGCGATGATCGATGGCCCCACTAAAAGGCATTTGGTTTTCTCGCTAAATCTGGACACCGGCGACATCAATCCGGGTTGGCCGGTCGATCTGAATGCGACCGTTAACTATCACGGCACGCCATTTCTGTCCTCAGTCGAGAACGAGCGAGGCGCGCTGGCTCTCGTGGGCGGCATTGTTTATGTCCCTTTCTCTGGTCATTTCGGTGACTGCGGGACTTTTCACGGCTGGGTAGTCGGCATTCAGATCAATAACCCTTCCAACGTCATGGCTTGGGCCACAGACGCCATTGGCGGCGGCATCTGGGGACACTCAGGAGTTGCGAGCGATGGAACTAACATGTTTGTGATCACCGGGAACACTTTCAACACCGGCGGCAACTGGATGGGTGGCGAAGCCATTATTCGTTTGCAAGCCGGGCCGGTCTGGAGCGGGCAGCCCACCGACTACTGGGCGCCGACCAATTGGCTCCAACTCGATAACGGTGACGTGGACCTCGGCGGTTGCAGCGCCATACTTATCGACGTGCTCGGCGCGAACCCTTCTCAGCTCGTGCTCGCTCTGGGCAAAGATGGCAACGCCTATTTACTTAACCGTAACAATCTGGGCGGCATCGGCGCGCCGGTGGCCCAGCTAAATGTTGACGGTGTAATCAGGGGTCAATCCTCTGCCACATACCACACAAGCCAGGGGACTTATTTTGTCTTTCGTGCCGCCGGCAACTTGGTTAAGGCCTATAAAATTACCGCCACAACTCCACCCACAATTGTCCCCGCTTGGAGCGTGAGCCAGAGTGGTCAGGGCTCGCCCTGGGTAACAACGACTGATGGAACCAACAACGCTATCGTATGGGTTGTCGGCGCCGACAGCGGAGGCGACCAACGGTTACACGGTTACAATGGAGATACCGGCGCCGTTGTTTACGCTGGTGGCGGCAACAACGAATTGATGACCGGCACCCGTAAATGGAACAGCGGCATTGTAGCTCGCGGCAGCATCTACATCGCCAATGACAACCAGGTATATGCTTTCCGCGTGCCCGGAGGTACGCCCACTCCGACGCCTACCGTAACACCAACGGCGACACCCACACCGACCCCGACGGCAACTCCAACCCCGACGCCGGGGCAGATCACACTCAGTGCGCGTGGCTACAAGGTGCAGGGGCAACAGGCGGTGGACCTTTCCTGGAGCGGGGCTACCTCGAACAACATAGACATTTATCGTAACGGGGTGTTGATTGCCACTGTGCCGAACATCGCCGGTTTTTACACCGATCACATCGGGGCACGTGGCAAGGGCACGTACACCTATAGGGTTTGCGATGCAGGCACTCAAAACTGCTCTAACCAGGTCACGGTAAGGTTTGGCGGCGGGTAGGGCTGGCCCTAGATGCCGGGTGATTGGTGATCACTTGTAGCCGGGGTCAGTGGTCCGTGCCCGGACTTGCTTTGGGTTGACTCAAGCGAATCATCCTTTGTGCCATCGATAATTAAATTTCCGATTGCACAGCATCGAAGGAATTGCCTTGTCTCGCTGGCACGAAACGGATACAAAGTCCGACGTCGATGATCATACACAGGCACCGCATGTTTACGCCGTCGCGGTTGCTCCCCTGTGCTCAGTTTCCTCGCCGCAGCTAGCTTCGTTGCGCTGGCAGGCATCGCGCTTCCTCGGGCAGCGCCCAACGCGGTCCGCTTGGCCGCGGAACGGGACCATGTCAGCCGGGTCTGGCGCTAAGCGAGAACTTCGACGGTGTGACACCGCCCGTGCTGCCCCCTAGTTGGTCAAGTATTACGTGGGTGACGTCCAATTCGGGAGTGCCAGTGCCACCGGCCGATTCATCGCCGAATGCGGCGTTCGCCGATGATTCAGCCACGATTACTGACAAGCGACTCGACTCGCTAAGCATCTTTTTGAGCCAAGGCCCCAAGCCGGCGCAGATAACGTTTCGGAATGACTTCAATTTGCAGGAGGGCTTTTGACGGCGGCGTGCTGGAGATCCGCATTGACGGAGGAGTGACGTTCCAAGACATCCTTACGGTGGGGCTTTCGTGACTGGCGTTACAATGGCACGATCAGCAGCTGTTGTGGCAATCCTCTGGCTGGGCGGCAGGCATGAACTGGCACCTCGGCCGGCTTTAGTTGCCACGACGGTGAACCTGCCGGTGACCACCTGGGGGCCCAACATGATTCTGCGCTGGAGGATGAGCAGCGATAACAGTGTCTCCGGCGAAGCGTGGCGCGTTGATACCATTGTAGTCACCCCAAATGTCACAAGCCCGTCTCGCCCACTCCGACTCCGACTGCGCCGCCGCACTCAGCTCCGCCGCGGCGGTCGTGATTGGGGCATAAGCTCATCCGCCTTCGCACGACGCCACGGCGAGTCGAGGGGCTACGGCGGACAATAGTCGATAGCCTGATAGCAGGCGGCAAGGCCGCTGTTACCAACGCGTTGAGGACGACGCGTTCCACCTTGAGTCGCCGCGTTGTGCTGGGTTGACTCGCGGGATCCATGTTTGCCGATGAAGCATCGGTGCATTTGCGTCGCGCAACGCTGCGTCCACCAGTGGGCGATTTGGCGACAACGTGCAAACTGGATCGGTATTTGCGGCGTTGCCGGTCAACAACGCGGCCTGACAACGGCAACCGCCAAAATCGATTTCTCTTTGCGGACAACTCTGACATGGCTCCGGCATCCATTCTGTGCCACGGAACCGGTTGAAACTCTCCGATTCCCGCCAAATCCAATCGAGCTCGCGCTCTCTGACGTTTTCAAAACGCAAATCCGGGATAGCCGATGAAGCAGTCGGGCAGGGGAGCACATCGCCGATCGGATTGACTGTGAGATAACGCTGGCCCCAGCCGTTCAAGCACGGTTTGGGTCTGGTTTCGTAATAATCCGGAAGCACGTAAAAGATGTCCATCTTGCCAGCCAATCGCGCCTTCGCTGCTGTCGCGATTTCTCGGGCGCGAACAACTTGCTCACGTGTTGGGAGCAAAGCTGCGCGATTGAGAAAGGCCCAGCCGTAAAACTGGACGTTGGCGAGTTCCACCCTCTCGGCCTGGAGCGATTCGGCCAGGTCAATCATTTGTGGCAGGCGATCGATGTTGCGCCGATGAATCACAAAATTGAGACTGAGCGGAATTCCAGCTGCGCGGATTTTCACGGCAGCGACCAACTTGCGCTGATGCGCGCGAGCGCCGGCAATTTCATCAGCCAGATCCGTGTTGTCCGACTGAAAACTTAGCTGGACTGAGTCCAGGCCCGCTTTGCGCAAAGCGCCCAATCGGTCGTCGTCCAAGCTGATGCCGCTCGTGATGAGGTTTGTGTAAAGGTTTGCCTCACGCGCGGCGCGAACCAGATCGGGCAGGTCACGCCTGGCGAGTGGTTCGCCTCCGGAAAACCCAATTTGCAATACACCTAGCGCAGCTGCTTCACGAATCACGCGCGTCCATTCATCTGTCGTGAGTTCTTGATCGTTTCCCATCTGTGTCGGGTTTGAGCAGTACGGACAATGCAAGGGGCAGCGATAAGTAATCTCGGCGAGCAACGCGTATGGACG
>QHPC01000078.1 GCA_003218915.1 Verrucomicrobiota bacterium | reverse complement strand
TTGCCGATCGGAAGCGATGTAAAAGAAATGACGAATGACAGATGACTAACGGGCAAAAGCGCGCTTTGGGGTTTTTGCCATTCGTACTTTGTCATTCCTTCGACATTCGTCATTAGGATTTCGTCATTCTCGTCATAATTGGCGCTTCTCGCAGACGCGTCTTATCGCTATTATCTGACGGCGGATGACCATCGACACGCTGCGACATGTGCCGTTGTTTGAGTCGCTCGATGACGAGGCGGCCCGGCAACTATGCGAATTGCTGGAGACCCGCGATTGCAAAGCTGAGACATTCTTGTGCCGCTCTGGTGACGAGGGAGACGCGATGTATATAATCGAGCGTGGGAAAGTCCGGATTTGCGTGCAAGCCACGGATGGACGCGAGGTGACGTTAACGGAATTGGATCGCGGCGATTTCTTTGGCGAAATGGCGTTACTCGACGGGCAACGGCGCTCGGCCGATGCCGTCGTCGCGGAGGACGCCCGGCTGGCTGTGCTCTCGCGAGACCATTTTCTTTCTTTTATCCGGAGCAGTCCCGATGTCGCGCTGAAAATGCTAACCGCCGTTGCCAACCGGTTGCGGCACACCGATGAGCTTTTGCGTCATAGCGCGACGCGCAATGTCAATGTGGAGGAAGCCGCGCACCTTACGTTCGCCGATCGCGCCTCCGACATCATCGCGGAGTTTGGCGGCAGTTGGAAATTCATTATTGCGGCCGTGCTCTGTTTTAATCTGTGGGTGCTGATAAACACCTGGGTGCTTGCGGACAGGCCCTTCGACGCTTTTCCCTACCTACTGCTCAGCACTGTGATTAACATGCTTGCCGTGCTGCAAGCGCCGATCATTTTAATGTCACAGAATCGGCAGTCTCACAAGGACCGCCTTCGCGCGGAAATCGACTATCAAATAAACCTGAAAAATGAACTCGCGCTGAATGAAATTATCGAGCGGTTAAAAGTTCTCGAGCGTGATTTAAAACAGGCACCGGATAAATCATCCGAATGAAGGGCCTTCACCGCCCCCCTGGGATTTCAGGCGCAGAACAATTGCTGTATCGGTTGACCTGATTATGATTGAATCCTCCCTATGAAACAGCTGTCAATTCTTGTTCTTCTTGCGTCGGCCTTTGTCCTCTTTGTGCTCGGCTGTAGTTCTGGCCCGAGTCCCGAGCAGCAGGCGCGGGAGGCGGACCAGCAGAGAGACGCCGAGCGCCAACAGGCTGAATTTCGCAAAGGCCTTCCGCCTGTAGCCAATCCCGGCCGGGGTTGGTAAGGGTGGAATACGGCGTGATTCGTTAGACTGTTACATCGTTACATCGAATTTACGGTTTGACGGCTCAACGACGTAACGATTCAGGCCCGCGAAGCGATTAGACATTCATGCTTCGTCATTCAAACTGAGAAATGCGCTCACGCTGGAAGCGAATTCGATACAGCCTGGAGTGGGCCGGTCTTTACCTGGCAGCAAAATTAGTCCCGTTATGCTCGCGAAAGGCCTGCTATCGCCTTGCTCAGGTGGCCGGAGCGTTGCTTAGTTCTCTCGATCGGCATCGATACCATGTTGCGCGGAACAACCTCGAGGTCGCGTTTGGCGATCAATTATCCGCCCGTGAGCGACGCAAGATTGTCCGTGAATCGTTTCAACATTTCGCGCGGACCATGGTTGACTTGCTGTGGAGTCCGCGCCTGACGCCACTGAACTTTCTTTGGTACATCGAACTGCAGAACTTCGAAGAAACCATGCGTGACACGGGCCTGGAGCGCAGCGTGATTATTGCCTGCTATCACTACAGTAACTTCGAATGGCTTAGTCTGGCCTGTGGCTTCCTGGAACTAAAAGGCACGATTATCTCACAGGAATTTAAGAACTCATTGCTCGATCCGATTTTCAAAAATCTGCGTGAGCAATCCGGGCATGAGCTTATTCCGCGCGAGCGCGGGATTGTCCGCCTCTACAAGGTGTTGCGACGAAAAGGGCGCACTGCGCTGCTGGTCGATCTCACCGTTCCACCCAGTCAGGGCGCGGTCGCGATTGATTGTTTCGGATTAAAAACAAGCGTGACTTCCGCTCATGCCTGGTTAAACGAACGCACTGGTGTCCCCATCATTCCTGCGCATTGCGAAGCGCTGCCGAATGGGCGTTACAGGCTTATCTTCCACCCTAAGATCACCAACACAGGTGGGATGACTCATCAGGAGATCGCACAGGCATGTTGGGACTCGTTTGAACCGTATGTGCGAAAGAACCCAGCCCCGTGGCTCTGGATGTACAAACATTGGCGCTACCTTCCTGAACACCCCGACCGGCCTTACCCGTTCTATGCAAATTTCTATCGGCCGTTCGAAGACATGCTGCAAAGCGAGAAGATCAAGAGCTCCACAGAAGGTAACGAAGAGAACGAAGACTGAGTTAAGGCTAGGATGCCGGCATTTCCATTCTTTGTTTACGTCTGTTAGTCTGTTTAACTCGCAGGTGGCAGCGCAACGCTGCGTCGAGGCGTAGCCGGGATCAGTGATTTCAGCTTCGAAAGGGTTTTCAGGAGGCGGCATCGACAATGACAAATCACAGTATTAACTGCTGAGAATCCGCGCTTGGCGTAATCCACGGTTTTATCAGTTCTTCCCTCAACGGCGGTTGGAACCGCTGCTCCTTGTTGCGATGTTCGTGAGTACAACTTGATTCGATCATCTTCGCAGTTTAAGCGTTTCGCGTTATGTCCCGTTCATCAGCGTCGTCCAGTAGTGAATTGTTGCGCGCTCACTGCGCCGCGATTGCAAAGGAGGAGGCCGTTCTTCGTGAGGGTGGGGGCAAGGCTGGCCACGAACGTCAGCGAAAGATGAACCGCCTGCCTGTGCGCGAACGACTCAGTCGCTTGCTCGACAAAGAATCGCCGTTTTTCGAGATCGGCCTCTGGGCTGCTTACAAAATGTACGAACAATGGGGAAAGATTCCGGCTGCCGGAGTCGTCGCCGGCATTGGCAATGTCGAGGGCATTCCGTGCATGATGATTGCAAATGACGCCACCGTAAAGGCTGGTGCTTTCTTTCCGCAAACGACCAAAAAAGTCATTCGCGCGCAGCGCATAGCTTTTGAGTGCTCGCTTCCCATTATTTACCTGGTCGATTCTGCAGGCGTGTTCCTTCCGATGCAGGACGAAATCTTTCCGGACGAGGACGATTTCGGCCGCATCTTTCGCAATAACTCGGTCATTTCAGCGGCTGGGATTCCTCAGTTCGCCGCAATCATGGGTAACTGCGTGGCCGGCGGCGCCTACCTTCCTGTTCTTTGCGACAAAATTTTGATGACAAAAGGTAGCGGCTTGTATCTCGCTGGTCCTTCCCTGGTGAAGGCAGCTATTGGCCAGGTCGTCGATGCAGAAGAACTAGGCGGCGCGCAGATGCATGCCGAAATCAGCGGGACGGTGGACTTTTTTGAAAAGGACGATCCGTCCTGCCTCAAACGTCTTCGTTCACTTGTTGGATTGCTGCCCGAAGCGAAAGAATCGAAAACATCGGGGACTCACAAAGAAGCATTCAAACCGGCGAAAGACCCGGATACTGTTTATGATCTGATCAGCTTCGATGGGCAAAAGCAGTACGACGCGCGCGATCTACTGGCCACAGTCGTGGACGATAACTCTGTGGACGAATATAAGGGCGACTATGGTAAGACAATCGTAACCGCATACGCGCGCGTTAACGGACGCCCAGTGGGAATTATTGCTAACCAACGTTTGCAGGTCAGGACCAAAAAGGAGGGAATTCAGATGGGTGGCGTTATTTACTCCGATAGCGCAGATAAGGCAGCGCGCTTTATCATGGACTGCAATCAAACAAGCTTGCCCATCATTTTTTTCCAGGATGTCACCGGATTCATGGTAGGTCGCGACGCAGAACAGAGCGGAATCATTCGCAGCGGTGCGAAGCTGGTAAACGCGGTCAGCAATTCCATTGTGCCCAAGATCACGGTCGTTGTGGGCGGGTCATTTGGCGCGGGCAATTATGCGATGTGCGGCAAGGCATATGACCCGCGTTTTATTGTCGCCTGGCCAACTGCGCGCTACGCCGTGATGGGCGCGGCCCAGGCATCGGATACTGTTTTTGCGATTCTCGCCCGCGCACGGGAGCGAGGTGACAAAAAGGCCACACACGAAGAACTGGAACAGCTCCGCATAAAAGTGAAGCAGAGTTACGAAGAACAAACCGACATCCGGTACGGCGCGGCGCGCGGCTGGGTGGATGCGATTATTCAGCCGCACGAGACCCGCGATGTTCTGATTCGTTTGTTGCAATACGTCACCCGACCCACGCCACAGGGGCATTTCCACACTGGCGTCATCCAGGTTTGAAATCGACAACGGACGACTGACCACCGACCTCTGACCGACCCTCACCGGACCTCTCCCTGCCAGGGAGAGGCGATCGCTTCTCCCTGGGGGAGAAGGTGAGGATGAGGGCGAAAAAAAAATGCGAGCAATTTCACTTTTGAAAACTCTTGCAACGATTCACAATATAGCGCTTCAATTTTGTAACCTTGTAACTTTTTAACCTTCCTGCTCATGCCTGTCGTTCTTATCGAAAAGCAAACGCCGCAAATCACTGTTCTTACTCTCAATCGACCCGAGCGCCGTAACGCGCTAACGATTGAGTTACTCAGTGAACTAAACGCCGCCATTAAGATTGCTTCCGAACAGCCGCAGGAGCGCGTGATCATTTTGCGCGGAGCGGGCGCGGCATTTTGCACGGGGTTGGATTTGAAGGAAGCGGCCGACCAGACGAAGGCGCATGCGACGGCCGAAATGGTCGCAAATACTTTGATAGCCATCAGCCAAACACGTCTTATCACAATCGCCGCCGTGCATGGCGCAGCGGTTGCAGGCGGCGCGGGGATTATGTCGGCGTGCGATTTTGTTGTCGCAGCGCAAGGCACGAAAATCGGTTATCCCGAGGTGCGTCGTGGACTGGTCGCCGGTCTGGTGATGACTTTCCTGCGCCGGCAGATCGGCGAGCGAAACATGCGTGAGTTGTTGTTAGGTTCAGAGTTGATCGATGCGGATCGTGCAAAGGAGATCGGTCTCGTGAATCGGGTTGTCGCGCAAGCTGATTTGATGAATGAAGCGCAAAAGTTTGCCCAATCGGTCCTGCAAGGCGCCCCTGGCGCGCTGGCGCAAACGAAGCGATTGATCGAAGAACTTTGGTCCAGTTCGGTGAAAGCAGATGTCGATCTTGCGCTAAAGTATCATATGCAAGCGCGCGAGTCGGAGGAAGCGCGCGAAGGCATAGCCGCCTTCAATGAAAAGCGGAAGCCTAGTTGGACGGAGTTATAGCAAACAGAAGGCGCAGAAGGTGGAACCGATTGTCCTTAATCGGTTAGCAGCGGAGCCCGGTCAACGTGTTGGGGACCACACGTTCCACCTTGTGCAGCGTGGACGGCGGACTAGAAGCCGCCGCCCCTTAAGTCTTCGCCCCAGGGCGGCCTAAGCAGGCTGCGGCGGAGGAGAAACCGCCATCCCTGACGACGCGGACGGCCCGTGGTACTGAGCGCTGCCGAAGCCAAGAATCAGAAAGAAAATAAACGGAAGCAAAAGGAGGCCAATCCCGAAGCCTGCGCCTTTGCCGAAGCTCTTCGCAAGATCGATGATAAGAATGATCAGGATAATGAAGTTCACGAAAGGAATTAGCAACAAAAGGATCCACCACCACGGCCGCCCGACGATCTTGCACCAAACGATCCAGTTATAAATCGGGATTATAGCGGCCCAGCCAGGCTGGCCTGCCTTGCTGAAGATTTTCCACCAAGCCGCGATCATCAAAACGCCGAACGCGAACCAACAGATCCAGAAGACCGGGCCAGGGGGTTTGCCCTGTGACGAGGATGAGTATGAATACTCGACTTGTGCGAGTAGTGACAGGGTATTGATAACGAGATTTTGCATAAGTGATATCATATGGGTTAAGGGGTTGAAGGCTCTGGTCTAACGGGCTGCATCTTAGTGGGCAAGCAAAATCTTTGAACCTTCTGTATACGGTTTTCGCCCGGCAACCGGCAAGCATTTTGAGCTAACGAATGCGTCTGGTGGCCATCATCGTCTCCTTGACCGGCACAAAGTGTTAATGCCCCTGATCAGTAGTTCGACTTGCCTTTACGAATTGGAGCCAAGGCGCGATGGTCGAGCGGAAAAAGATGAAAAGCGCGTCGCCGAAATTCAAGTGGCAGCCGAAACCCGCGTTTTCTCGTGGCAATCATCGTCCTTTTTGCCGTATCCGCCGGACGAGTGGGCTTGTTACCGCAGCGCGGTTTCGATTATCTGCTGCTGGCTTTTACTGGTGTGCTGATGTTTGCGCTAAATTACGGCCTGCTTTTCTGGGGCGAACTGCACGTTTCATCCGGTCTGGCAGCTGTATTGCAGGCGACCATTCCGATCTTCGGCATGGTTTTCGCGCATCTAATGCTGCCCGACGAACCACTGCAACTGCCCAAACTTCTGGGTGCACTGCTTGCGGTCGGCGGCGTTGCGATAATTTGCGAGCGCCTTCTCGGTTTCAACGGCTTGATGGCGCTCTGGGGCGGGCTCGGCATCATACTCGGAGCGGCCAGCGCGGCGTTTTCGAACGTCTTGCTCAAAGCGCGCGCGGTCCAACTGGCGCCAGCGATGATTGCTGCCTGGCAAATGATTTTCGGCGCAGCGCCGTTGCTCTTAATCGGATTTGTGGTCGAAGGAAATCCCTTGAAGTTTCATTGGAGCGTCGTGTCGATTTTTTGTCTGCTTTACCTTGCGGTAATCGGCTCGGCGCTGACCTTTTTGCTTCTTTACTGGCTATTGCCGCGAATGACTGTAGCGCGGCTACAAGCGATCTCGCTGATCACGCCACCTGGCGCAGTCGCGTTAGGTTGGGCAATGGGCGGCGAGACATTTTCCCTGTGGTCGCTGCTTGGCGCCTGCCTGGTGCTCGCTGGTGTATGGATGATTTTCCGAAAAGGAGACGAGCCGGAGCCAGTAATTCAGGAAGGCTAGATGGTCATCCGGCTGTTAAGGCGAGGAACTGCTCAGTTTTTTACGTCGATAACAAGCCTTACTTAGCGTTGTTAGCTTATTGAGGGAAAATATCTGCGGGAGCCGCCGGGTATTTGGCTTTCAGGTTTTTGAAGTACTTCGTGTAATCGGTTCCTTCCTCGGCGGGCATCCATTCCAACAGCGTCCATTTGTTTGTTGTCTTCTCTTGCAGAAGTCCAGATTGCGATTCGTAGTGTTGTGTCCCGTCTGCCGATTGCGGATTGACCTGTATCCACGCCCATCCGTTATGGACCTTCAAGTACGGCACAACCAGCACAACGTTCTTTCGTCCCTGGCGCGCCAGCGCGTGTTTAGTTGCCTGGATGATTGCGTTCCTCTCCGCACTGCCCTCAGGCGGTGTGTGCGCGGTGTTTACCGAAGCACAGCCAGATAGAAGCAGTGAAGTAGCCAAAATTGCCGTTCCGACGTGATTCTTCATAGTGGAATCTGTTAATGCCAGATTTCAACTGGGCAGTCAATCGTTTTGGAGTCTCGCGTTCAGTCGGTAAGCACCACTGGATCGATCGATCGTTGCACAGAGAGGTTCAGCTGACCAACAGTAGGAACTCCGGATTGTCTGCAAGACTCCCGATGAATGGCTTGCTGGATGGTCGGCCATCTTCGCTGTCGTAACGCAGGATCTCCTTTGTATTACGACTGGCAACGTAGAGGAAACCGTCGTCGCCGAATGCCATACCCGCGGGGCCATTAAGACCGCCGGATTTTGACGTGA